>CALDFW010000001.1 GCA_937942165.1 uncultured bacterium
GGGATCTGAGACGTGAACGGCAGACAGATCTCTACTGCGCGTACGGCACATCGCCGTACGCGCCCGTTTCATAGCCCCATTTTTCTAGGTAATACGCTTTCTCTCGAAACGGATCGTCGACCTTTTCTAGCCGCTCGGCCAGTTCCGCTTCAAGTTGGCTTCGAATCTCTACCGCACCTAGATCATGTGCCAGATTATGTAATTGATAGGGATCCGCCACGTCGTCAAAAAGATACAATTGGCCGTCCACTGTTTTCACGAAGGTATATCGGTGGGTGCGCACGGCGCGATAGGCCGACTCGAGGAAATTCTTACCACTGAAGGGCGCTACGCTCATATACAGGGCCGCATGCCCTTCCAGTTCAACTCCGTCGCGCACGCAGGTCGACAGATCTTCGCCTTCTACCGCTTCGGGGACCTCTAGGCCGCACAAACTCAACAGCGTCGGCATAATGTCGACCGTACCCAACGGCGTCATTCTCTTGCGCTCTGTGCAACTAGCCGTCAGCGGCGGGTAGCGCAGCAAATACGGCACGCGGCACGATTCATCCCAAAAAACCTGCTTCATGTACGGCCGTTTGCCATGCGAACCCATCATCTCGCCATGGTCTGACGCAAAGACGAAGATCGTATTCTCCTCTAAACCCAATTCAGCCAATGCGGTCGTCATCGCGCCCACACACGTATCCAACGCGGCAATATGTGCATAATATCCCGCGGCCTCTTTGCGCGTAAAAGCTTCTTCCTCTGCGCTATCAAACCTCACATTGGGTGAGAACACGACCGACTCAGGCCGGATCTTGGCTTGAAACTCTGCGGGCGCGTTGTCGTGCGGGAAATGCGGCGGTCCGAGCGAGAGCACGAGAAAAAACGGGTGGTCCCGATGCGCCCCAATATACTCAATCGCGTCCTGCGTCTGGGCGAATGCATCGTATCCCGACCACGTTTTTATGTGCGTGTCGTCGTTGTCGTAATACCGCGAATGCTGATAATCATGCGTGCATTCGAGCACCTTCCAATAAGCAAATCCCTGGCGTCGTTCCGGGGGAATAAACGCCGAACGACCGTGCCCATCTACGTGCCACTTACCGATATAGCCCGTATCGTAGCCGCCCGCCTTAAACGCCTTGCCGATACTCTCTGCGTCCGGCGACAGCGGCACGTCGTTCATGAACATGCCCGTCGTCGTCGGAAAACACCCCGTCAGAAGGCAAGCCCGAGCGGGCGTACAGACGGGCGATGTGCCGATCGCATTGGCAAAATCGACCGATTCTTTGGCGAGTTGGTCAATATGAGGGGTATTCGCGTTGGGATCGCCGTTATATCCCGTCGCCTTGGCCCGCCACTGGTCCGTCAGGATATACACTACGTTGGGCTTATCGCTGTCTATCATCTTTTATATCCTGCAATCGATTCGGTTGTTTGAACGTTCTTTTCCACACCCCGACCAATTTGTCCGAGTCGTTTGGCCCGATCCCGAACGGCCTCGACGAGTCGCCGACGTTAGACCTGAGCATATAAACCGACTTGAATTCTGCCTGTGCGACGGTCCTAAGACGAACTACTTGGAACGTCGTGGGTTATTTCCAAAATCTGTTTGATCTTTGCGCTAATCTCCGGATGCTGTCCAGAGATAGCTTCACGTCTCACCCACGGGAAGCAATAAAGCGTTGAAACAGGTTGTGCGTGATTTGCTGGACGCGCTCGTCTGGGCCCTGTTGCATCACCCCATGCCTCGATGGGTTCTTGTGGCCTGGCGGGCTGGACAACCCGTTGGCCCACCAAATCGTGGCCGCATTAAAGACGACGTTGTCCTTGGGCCCGTCGTAGAGCGTCGAGGAGTATTGCCCCACCGTTTTCCCATGGATCGTGGCATCTCCCTCCGCGACGATATTCATCCCCGGGAGATTCATCGCCGGAGCCCCGTGCCATTCCCAACCCAAGAGGCCTTTGATGGAATCCCCCTTCTTCATTCCGGTCCCTTCGAAGAGCCAGTGCTCCGGCATCGCGCAGGTCCAATCGCCAGCGCCCATACCGCGCCCGCTGGCTTGTTGGTTATCCAGTCGTCCCCCCATCAATTGGGCTCCATCGGGGCCCATATTAAATTCGAAACTCTCCCGGTTTTGCAACTGCCTCTTGAGGGCTGGCGGAATTTCTTTCGGCACGGGCATAAACCAGCCTTCGCGCCGCACCGCGCGATGGGGCGTCCCGTCGCTGGAGGGGAACATCGGAACCACGCAGAGAACGGAATTACCGCCGAAAAAAGCCAGGTTCACCCCTGCGTCACGGGCCTTGAGCACATGGTCATACATCTCCAAGCTCCAATATTCGTCATGCCCCACCGAGATAAACCCCTTGGCGCGCAGTAAACCCTTTGGATCGGCATGCGTGTCGATATTGGAGATATAGGAAACATCGTACCCGTGCTGCTCCAGCCAAAAGGACAATGGGAATTCCCAGGGCAGGAATTCGCCGGAGCCACCGGAGGTCTTGTGCTTGTTCACCGGGTGGGTAAACAGGCCGTAGGGTCGATCGAAACTCACTGTCCCGCTGGGTACACCGGTGCTGGAATATCCCTCATGGTCTGTATAAATAGAGAAATCGGCTGGCCAGCGGTTGTAAGCAGACCAGGTCAGGTCACTGCATTGAAAGAGCAGATCGCAGGGGCGATCATCGCGGACGATAAAGATGACGTAGCTCTGAATTCCGCTGGTCTCCTCCGTCAGTTTCCCCAGGTAGACGCCGCTCAGCCAATCTTTGGGAATCTCGAATTCCACGGAGGGCTCCCAATTGCATTCGCGCAGATAGTTTTCACCGATGGGCGGGTCTGGCTGGGGAACTCCTTTTAGCGAGTCAAAGCGTTTGACCAGCCGGCCCCCGGCCCCATTGTAATAGCCGGTCCGAAAGACCTCCAACTTGAACGCGGATGCTGGAGCCGTGCTCACCATAACCTGCAGCTTCTCGCCGGCTCGAACGCTGTTGGCCGAGCAATACCCTTCAATCCACGGGCAGCGCCCGTTGGCCAAGTGTGAATTGATCTTGCCCGGGAGTTGGCGTGTCTTGGTGAGCTGCCAGTCCCGCGTGCCGGATTTCTTATTTTCACGCAGGATCAGATCCCGCCTAGATGAACTCGAACGCGGTGAGGGAGCGGGCTCTTCCTGTGCCCCGTACGCGCCCGTTGCAATCCCTAAGCTGACTGCTGCCATCCCTTTAAGTGCATCGCGGCGATTCAGGCTATTCGATTCACTCATGCTGTTTTCTGTGTTCATTCTTGCGCTTCCATTCACTGTCTTTCACATCCTCCATATTTTCTTCTTGAGGGATCATCTTTATTTGCTCAATAAGCCACTTGGTGAAGCCCAAGACCGAGTGTGGATCCGTTTCCGGACCGACGGGGCGACCACGACCATCTGCGTGGGGGAACGTATTGAGATAATAGTGCATCCTGTGGTGGTGTTTTGGCAGTCCGACCTCCCAGAATTTCTGAAGCCAGTCCCTTTCCATAAACTCGTAGTAGACCGCCCCTTTCCAGCGTATGGGGCCGTAGTAGAAAATGTATTCCTTGTTCTGATCGAGCGTCCACTTCGCACCCTTGATGACGCTCTCGGGCTTTCCCCATCCCCTTTCCAACGGCCAGTGGCGGTTGAATTGATGGGATTCGTAGGCGATTCCTTCCACCTTGTCCATAATCGGCTGGAAGCGTGGGTCGGTGGCAAAGAATGAGGGTTCTTGGACCATCTGGATCAGTTTATAATTATCATACTTTAGGATATTCTGTTCGTGCGCCCTCTTAAACAGAGCTCGTATATCATCGATGTCCCCCTCGTAAAGGATCCGCGTGTCTTCCTCAAACGGACCGGGCTTTGCGTCCTTGTGGCCCCGATTAATCGCAAGGTCGTACTCGCGGCAAATGAGGATATGTTCGACAACGGCCCCTTTGGATTCCCACTCGCGGATTATTTTGATGAGTAGGTTCTTTTCCGGATCGAGATCATCACGAGCCTCACTCAGTCCCCAATAGTGTTCAAAAAAGACGCGCTTGGTTTTAAAATCTCCGTCCAACCATCCCTTAACAACGTCCAGGTGATCGGCGACGAAGGGATAATGGCCTTTCTGTTCATCAAAAGTGGGGGTACCTGCCCAAGATCCGCCGTGATTGTGGCTGTGATCCATCTCTGCCGTCCGAGGCAAGGGGCGAAGTCCCACAAGGCCGTGAGTTGAATTTCCTTCCTCAGATTCAGCACCTGATAGAAGCGGTGTACACATCATGAGGGACAGAACGGTTATCCAACGTGCCTTCATGCTTATCGTCCAATCGTTATTTAGGCGGGAAATATCTCAAGTTTATATCGAATCCGCTACGAGCGAATGCCTTGGGCGGTTGAGGCGAAGGTCACACCCAGGTCCTCGGATCGGGCACGGACTCCCAGCTACCCGAAGCCACCGACTGCAACCCCGCAATACCGGGCAAGGTCATATCCAACGCCGACATCAAATCTACGGATGGCTGGATGCCCTTTTGAATCGCTTCCACAAAGTTCATGACAATCTGAATGGTCGTCTTCCCGTGTCCACGTCCTAAACGCTCATCAAAGTCTGACAGGTCGGGGTGTTTACATACTTCGCGAATCAGCTGCTTGTCCCCCCCCTGCGAATAGTTACATACGGTGCGCGCTTCGCTGAATCGACCCGTCTCAAAAGAGCCCTCGTCGCCGTGAAAGCTCAGAAAATGACTCGGGCTGTGCACGTTTTCAAACGAATTGCTCAGTCGAAACAATCCACCGTTCTCGGTGCGAAACATCGCGGTCTGGATCCAATCCGCCTCGTATCCATCCATGCGCTCTGCACGTCCCGAAGCTGTAAACCCCATCACCTCGGTAAAACGATCCCCCGTCAGATACAGATAGGGTGACGTTCCATGCGTCGGATAGAGCAAAGGCTGCAGGCTATTGCGCCACGTAGGGCTACCATCGGGATGCCGTCTGAGCGCTTGCAGACCATGGTAATACTCGGCCTCTGCGTAATAGATATCCCCCAGAGCTCCGTCCCCATATAGCTCATGAGCACGCACAACAGTAGGTTCATAAATCCAGTTCTCGGCCATCATATACGTGCGATCGCTCTGCGAGGCTACTCTAACCAGAGACCGAGCCTCTTCCATGTCCATAACCGCAGGCACAGCGCACAGCACGTGCTTCCCCGCTCGGATCGCTTGGATCGATTGTTCCGCATGAAGCGGTGCGGGGGTAAACAGAGCGATGGCTTCAATCCGCTCGTCTTCCAGAAGTGCATTAAAGGATTCACAGCACGATTCTACGCCCAACTGCGCACGCGCCTCACCGAGTTTTTCGGGGTCTGAATCACAGATAGCAATCAAATTAGTCTCATAATATGCGTTAAACACCTGTGCCCATGACAGGCCAAAGCGCAAGCCGGCAACACCGACATTCATGTCCCATGCTCCTTCATTATTTTCTTACGATGTCAATGGAATTTGAGAGTTGATCTAGTAAAATGGCATACAAGCCTTTCAATAATATGGCATATAACCGCCCCGAGCTAATCCTCTCAACCATTCGACTGATGTAAATTTTGATATTTCTTTCGTATGTTACACAGTATAAAACGAGCTTGTGCTGAACACTTAACCGACGAAAGGATTCCCATCATCTCTATTCTCACAAAGCACCTGAATTATTTTCAACCACTGACAATTTTTGCGATGGTGATACTTTTAGCCTGCTGCACCGAACGCGCACACGCCGGTGCCTGGCCCAAAGAAATTCGCGTCTACCAAGGCAGCACGCCTCAACTCGACGGCGTCATCGCTCCGGGCGAGTACGACGATGCCGCGCAGCTAGACGACTTCAGCGCCTGGACCCCCCAATTCCTCGAAGTACAGCACCGCGCAGACCTTTACGCTAAGGTCTGGATCAAACACGACGGAAAGGCGCTCTACGTCGCCTGGGACGTCACCGACGACGTGCTCTACGGATTCGATACGCCTCGCTACTTGCCCGAGAACAATGCCAACGCACATGCGCTCACCCGTGAGGGCTTCCCTTGGTACGGCGATGGAGTCGAGTTATTGGTCAACGCACGGTACACATGGACGCCCGAAACCAACGAAATTGCCGCAGGCACCGGCGCTAGCTTTATGATGGTAGCCAGCAACCACAAATCGCAGTTGGGCGGACTCGGCGTCGGCGGACTCATGTTAGGCGAGCCGCGCAGCAGCGATATCGCCATGGAAAATTATGAACGCTGGACGCGCAGCGGAGATATGGAGGCGATCGTACGTCAGAAAGACAAGGCGACTGAGGGCAGCGGCTATGTCATCGAATGGCGGGTCAACGCCGACCCCTGCCTCGAAGTGCGACCCGGCCAGTTCTGGAATCCGGATATGGGCGAGGTGCCGATGGGGCTCAATATCACAGTCGCCGACCTCGACGAAGAGGGCGTCGGAGCCTTTCTCCACCACGAAGACTGGTGGGCAGGCGAGCGCGATGCCCGCATCCGGCTTTGGCAATTCGGCACCATGGTCATGGTGCCCGGCCCCAAACCCATCGACGCACCGGCCTATCCGCGCGGGACCCTCCAAATGACGCCACGCGAGCACTTGGGACTCGAGAACGTGAGCGTCTTGGTGCCACCCAAGTACCGAGGTCAAGTACCAGACAACTTGACCTTGAACGTGCCGCCCGGCATGAGTGCGCGCATCTTCGCGGCCGGCTTGGCGGGACCGCGCTTTATGGCTTTCAGCCCGGACGGCGTGCTGCACGTAGCCAATATGAAGGTAGACGGCACGCGCGAGTTTAGCCCCCCACACGACGAAGATATCATTCCCGCATCAGAGGTCATGCGAGGACAGATTCTCGCTCTGCCCGACAGAGATGGGGACGGCTTCGCCGATACCACTCTGGTCGTCGTAGACAACCTATGGTGGGCCACTAGCCTGGCCTTTTACAAAGGCGATCTCTACGTCGGTGACCGCCACGCCGTGCGACGCTACCGCGACGGCGATGGCGACGGGATATACGAGCAAGAGCTCTCATCGATAGCCGAGTTAGCCTACGGAGACCATCACCGTACCAAGACCATTCAGTTCGACGAGATCAACGACAAGCTCTACGTCTCGGTCGGATCCTCGTGTGACCACTGTCGCGAGAGCGACTCCGAGCGCGCCACCATCCTCGAATTTAATGCCGACGGTACAGGCAGGCGCGTTTTTGCCCGCGGTCTGCGCAACGCGGTAGGCATGGGCATCCACCCACAGACCAACGAAATATGGGTTACGGATAACGGCCTGGACAAGATGGGCTCGATGCTGCCGCCCGAGAGCGTGCACATCGTGCGCGAAGGCAGCTTTCACGGTTGGCCGATAGCCTATGGATATGGCGTCTGGGTAGACTATGATACCTTCTATCCCCGCAGTAGCCTTACCCGGACTGCGCAGGATTCGGCCGATGTGGCCAGCATGTATCCACCGGTAGGCCTTCTGCCGGCCCACACCGCCCCCATGGCCATCCATTTCTATCGAGGGGATGCACTGCAGCCGCGCTTTAAAAACGCCGCTCTAATCGCTCTGCGCGCCGGCCGCCTGGCACCAGTAGCCGGTCATAAAGTCGTGGCGCTTTTTTCCGAATCCGACGGCTCCAATCC
>CALDFW010000002.1 GCA_937942165.1 uncultured bacterium
TTGTTGATGAGAATGTCTATTGGCCCAACTTCTCGCTCGACGCGTTCGGCAAAGGATCTCAGCGCGGCGCGGTCTGAAAAATCACAGGCATAGCCAGTGAATTTGCGCCCGCGCGCCCTCACGTCCGCCTCTACTTCGCTCTCCTCTCCTAGCGAAGCGCTCACGCCAACAATGTCTGCACCCGCCTCGGCCAACGCCTGGGCAAAACCTCGGCCTATTCCACGCCGACAGCCGGTAACCAACGCCGTTTTACCCTCGAGCCTAAACAAATCCAAAATACCCATGTGCTATTCTCCTCGTATATCAATCATGACTTTGACTTCTTCCGCACCGGACGTCAGCTCCGCAAAAACTTCCGGCAGGGCACGCAGTGGACGCCGAGACGTGATAAGCGAATCCAGCGGTTCGGCCAGTTCGGCAATCAGTCGAATCGCACACTCGTAGTCTTCCCTTTCGTAGACTCGCACACCGCATAGCTGAAGCTCTCGCCAGAAAAACTGGAACAGATCAACCGGCGGAGCCTGAGCAAAAATGGCTACAATTACAATGCGCCCGCGCACCTTGGCAATCCGCGTCATCGCTTCGGCACCGGCCGCCGAACCAGAGACTTCAAACACGACGTCAGCACCGGCTCCAGCCGTCCATGCATCAACTCGCTCTTCGAGGTCTTCCTCCTTGGGATTGACCGTTGCCAAACCCAGCTGGCGGGCTTTTTCCAAGCGAAATGCACTCACCTCACTGAGCAACACTTCGGCTCCGGCGTGCCGTGCAACTAGAGCGTTGAGCAGACCGATAGGTCCGCCGCCAATAACGACCACTTTTTCACCTGCGGCCACCTGCCCCAAGCGCACATCGTGGCAGGCCACGGCCAGAGGCTCGACCAGCGCGGCACGGTCCATCGCAATATTGGATGGAAGCCGGTGCAGCAAAGCCGCCGGCACGGTCCAAGAGGTCTGAAAGGCTCCGGGACTGTCTATCCCGATAAAGTTGAGATGCTGACAGATGTGTCCGTGCCCTGCATGACAGGCAGGACAGGCGCCGCAAGCATCGAGCGGTCGCACGACAACTGGATCACCCACGGCATAGTCGCTTACGCCGGCTCCCAGTTCGACTACGCGACCAGACATCTCATGACCGATAACCCGTCGGCCATCGAAGCGACCATCCATATGGCCCTGAAAGATGTGCAAGTCCGTACCGCACACGCCACACCACTCAACTTCAATCCGCACCTGACCGGCAGAAGGTGCAACGATCTCACTCTCTCCCACTCTAACACACCCCGCCCGCTCATAGTATGCACCGACTGCGTCCATAGTGCTTTCCTCCTAAATATTGAGACCCAAACGCACATACTGCTCCTCGGGGGCATCGCACGCGCGCATTAGGTTCACCATGTGATTAATCATACGGTCTTCGACCGCCGTATCGGACAGCGGTGCCTGCTGATTGGGATCGCATTCCAGATCATAGAGAAGATGACCGTACTGACGCTGACTGGGCCAGCGTCCGCCCGCTTCTGTTCTGAGCACGTTGCACCCGCGCATGTGTGAAAAACCCGGCACAAACTCGGCCCCCTGCAATTCGCTGGCAGAGAAAGCAGAGCGCATATGGGTCGGCATCAACGTGTAGTTATACAGCGGTGCATTCTCTTCCGTAGCCGGACCGCGCATATACACATATCGACCATCAGTAACGTTAACCTGCCCGCCGTGATGGCCAAAAAGGGCCGCATCGCGCACCGGATGATCATCGGCAACCACGTCGCCCAGTCCATATCCGAGCATATATTCGTCGCGCTCCATACCAAAAAATTCGAGCAGCGTTGGCCCGAGATCCAGCGAGGGCTGCACCAAACTGCGTCGACGTTCCGATTCGACGCGCGAACGAGGATCCCACACGAAAAATGGCGTATGGGCTGTTTCCTGATACCAAGGCATGTGTACCTTGGCCCACAGATCGTGCTCTCCGAGTAAGAACCCGTGGTCAGTCCATACCATAAGCATTGTATCGTCCCATAGGTCTAGCCTGTCCATCTCGTCGAGCACGTTGCCCAACGACGCGTCGCACATGCTGACCAACGCGGCGTAGTGGGCTCGGCACTGTTGGACGAGTTCGTCGCTCTCGCTAACAGTGCCATAGCTTGGCCAGTCAAATAGCGGCCCACTCCTATTCCCGATCTGGTCGCGATAGAGGTCTTGGTATGAACGCTGGGTAAAGAAGGGTTCGTGTGGGTCAAACGTCTCAATCTGCAAAAACCAGCTATCTTCTTGGCTGTTGCGCCGCATAAAATCGATTCCAGCCGCAAAAGTCTTGCACTGCGGCTGGTCTTCAGCCCGCTGCATAAATTGGCGATTAATCAGATCTTGACGATGGGGCCAGCGCGCATTGTCCGCGTTGCGACCGTGTGCGTTTGGTCTGGGCGGATCGGCAACCTGCCCCATCCACACATCGCCTTCTTGGCCGCGAAAAAACTGCCACGTGCTATACTGCGTGTGGTAGGTGGCTCCGCCCGCTTCCCAATAGTGCTGGTGGTCGCTCACCAGATGCGACGACACGCCACCTTCGGCAAGCATCCGAGGCACGGAGGCATCAAACGGCTCGAGAGGACCCCAGGCTCGATGCAGAAAATTGGGCCTACCCGTGTGCAAATCTCGACGAGCGGGCATGCAGGGCATCGAACACACATAGCTATTGTCAAACGTGACGCTGCGCTCGGCCAGGCGCTGAAAGTTAGGCGCGTGCACCCAGTCACAGCCGTAGGGCGGCAACATGTGGCGATTAAGCGAATCAAACATCACCATAATGGCTTTCACGGGCGCCTCCTCTCGTGGTGCAATCCTGCAAAAGTGGAATAGATCTGTCCGCAGCTTCGGGAAAAATCGCTAAGGACTTCTGGTTGGTACGGAGCAGCGAGCGCGTATTATTTCCATGCAAACGCCGCAGATCTTAGCACGGGCCATGAGATGTGTCAACTCATCTCAATTACCCTTGTCCCCTATCCGAGGTTAAAAATGGCGTTGCCTACTTTGCCAGTAAAATAATCGATTACGATCCACAGGCCGTTGCACAGCGCCTCCCCTAGAATAAGGCCGAGAAAGAAATACTGGCTGCTCTGGTAGCGCGCCGCACCGCCGTAGCGCAAAATTGCTTTTTTTAACAGCCAGGCGATGGCTACGCTACACCACGCCTTGTTCATCATAAAGTTGGCACCGATGGGAAAGCCTATAGGATGTAGCGGCCACCAGAGCAAATACTGCCGCGCCCAGGTCAGCAAGAGCATGACCACGCCCCCGACGGCTAGGAAACTCATGCCCATCCAGTCTACTCCCAGCGGCTCTAACGTGCGCACGGCATTGGTAAAAATGGTCTCTGGGCCGCCGCGGAACCTCCATCCGTCTAGGTTAATGCCACCGTATTTATAGGCCATGTGCATAACCATCCAACAGGATCCCAGCGCGCCGATAAAAATGGCCAACACCACTCCGCGAAAGACCAGACGTCGACTGCGGCGATCCATGTCCTCAATCAGCTTGAGCCCGTTGGCCAGCATCGCCATAAGAAAAATTCGTATATCTGCCGCCCAGATATACGCCATGGATAGGTTGAACACGCTCCCCGCTCCGATCCACTGCGTGCCAATGCCCTGTATAACCAAATCGGGCGCAATCATAGGAGAGCGCACGGCTGCCAGTCCCGCCTCTGCCACGACTCGGCTAATCCCAATAAAGATCAGCATTGATAACGCAATAAAGACCGCGGCAACCCACAGCGTCGTTCCCATAGCCCACAGCCAGCCAATCATCACCAGTACACCGCCGGTCAAGCACAGAACCGCAGCGCGGTAGGACATAATCTCATCGCCGTCCTCCACTTCGGGTGCGCGTCCCAATGCCTTGTTAAATACGTCTTTCAAATGACCGCGCCCTACCCACAAACCCAATAGGACCATTGCCAACAGCGCACCGCCCCCCTGATAGGCAAGTAAGGGCTGGTCGCTCACGCCGTAGACAAACTTGCTAGACGATTTGATACCGGCAAGCGCGATAAATTCGGCTTCAATCTTCGAAAGGAGATGAAAAATCCAGATACCGGCTGCGACCTGAGTGCTGATGAGATAGGAAAAGCCCAACAGAGCGAAGCTAATTCGATACTCCAACTGCTGAGATCCAAAAAAGCCGCTATGC
Source organism: uncultured bacterium (assembly GCA_937942165.1). Classification (GTDB taxonomy): domain Bacteria; phylum Latescibacterota; class UBA2968; order UBA8231; family UBA8231. The sequence goes on from CALDFW010000002.1 coordinate 4,188, forward strand.
CATACGAGGTTGACCATGGGCACGGATGGATCGTAGCGGTGTAGCGCAGTCAGCGAGCCAAACAACAGGGGAATCGCCACGCCACACCACAGGGCGGGACGGCGGAGAAACCCGTTAAGGAGCCGGTTTTCATCTTCGCCAGCAACCATGGCCAAGCCAACTTGAGTCAAGGGATAGGCCAAGCGTTCGCGCTCCATCCACTGACGGCGCAATATCACGGCCGTCGCAACCATGGCCGCATAGAGCGCGAGGAGGAAGATCGCCCACCACAGCAGGGGCTCAACCCATGCGGCATATGGAATCTCAGCAACGCCGCCCTCGTAAAACCCTTCACTCTGTTGACCGTCGTCAAATAGCACGCGCTCAGAGCGCAGCGGCAGCAGTTTCTCGACCCATTTATTTTCTGGCGTGGCATAGTAAAAAAAGGCCGTTATAGCCGGTAGCAGTTGCTGTGTCATACCCATTGTGCACAGGGACGATACGACCATGAGCATGACGTATACCAGCACCAACTCGGCCCGGTTTAGCGCCAGGCTAGCGCCTCGCTGAACGACGGGTACGCTGATCCACAGCGAGGCCACGATAAAGGCCATAAGCCAGAATCCCGGTTTGTATATGTCAACGTTTCCCACGTGGTAGTAGTGAGCAAAAAAAGCGAGTCCCGCTAACCCCGCCATCCCCACGCACAGCCCGATGCTGCGCGCAACCCATTTAAAGAGCGCGTTGATCAGAGCAATGAGAACAAAGAACAGAAAAATGGCCCCGGGCGTATTAAAGTCGAAGGACATATTGCTCGCCCGCATCGCCATATTGGCATAGGGTGAGCCTATAGCGAGGAAGAAACTCAGAAAAGAGCCGACCCAAAACCCGCGCACAGACAGCCCACTGCGAGCACCGGTGCCCGATAGAGTGGACTCTTGGCGAGAGGCTAAATACGTATTGTAAAGGGATGGGATACTTCTTTTCACAGAATTCCTAGGCGCAAGATATACGTCTTATACCCGGCAAATTACTCGCCCAATAACAGGCACAATGCGTCGGCGCTTTACTCACCAGCGCTTCTGCTCGATAATCGTACCGTCAGATCGCACGCGCAGCGTGAGTTTACCGCTTCCCCCGCTGCCGGGAAACGCTTCATACCACACTGTATACCAGCGCGTCTGGCGCAGTGGATGCCCTTCGGGCGCGAGAGAATAGCCCCGGCGAAACTGGCGCAGTCTGGCAGGAGGAACACCAAAAGCCCGACCAATCGCACTCACGTCCACAATGCGCAGTCGATCGACCGACACGGTGCGCATGGGCTCGACGCAGGTTTCCATTTGCATCATTTCGTGTGCGAGCAACCGCTCCCCTGCGCGCGTTCGATCTACGCTATCGTTCCACACGGCAGCGCATACCGTCCATCCGTGCAGCACAATAGACAGAGCGGCAAGATATACTATCGGCCTCAGCATGTAAATCCTCGGGAACAGTGCAAAGAAAACACGCCTGTGTCGATCATTGAGACTCGGCGTAGACCCTAGCGCGCAGCGCCTCTAAATAGGCGAGCGTCTTTGCGGTCTCTTTGCCAAAGTCGAGTTGACCGCCCTCCGTGCTGATCCAAGCGCAGGCACAGGAAACGGCCCCTTCATAACCCATGTCACGCAGAATGCGAAACAGACGTTCATACAGCGATTCGCGATCGCCGGAGCCGGGCTGCCCTCCTCCCTCTGCAATGTGCACATGCATACACCACTCGGGCTCCAGCGCAATGTGCTCCAGCGGCTGATCTAACTTGAGAAAATAGTTGAGGTCGGCCATTACCTTGATAGAGGGTCTGTTCACCCTCTTAGCAAACTCAATGCTGTCTAGGTAGCGCGGAAAAAGCGTTGTCAAATCGGAGAAAGCTTCTAGCGCTACCGAGATGCCGTGCTCTTCAGCATGGTCGGCCATCAGATGGCAGAAACGCACCGCCTGTTCGGTCGCTTCATCCTTGGAGAAGCCCTCGGGCACGGCAAAAAATCCGCCATAGATACCCGCTACTTCTACGTCGAGCTCTGCCAGCCTGCTGAAGGCACGCGGCGTCCAGAAGGCCAGCTGATCCCAGTCCACATCTGGCCCTACGGCCTTTAAACCCCAGAATTGAAGAAAGTGACTAGCGACTCGAATAGGTGGCAATCCCCACGATTCAATCTCGGCCTTTTTTACCGCCCAGTTGGCCTCACTCTCAAAAGGCTGCACCTGCAGCGCTACGGGAATTTCACACATATCCCAGGCGCTGCCGATTTGCTCCGGCGGCCTAATATCGGGTTTGTCACCAAAGAGAATGCATAGCTTGAAGGGTTCAGCCACGATATGTTCCTCCCTGCGGGATGGGCGATAATACAGATCAAACGTATACGGGCCCTCAAAATAGAAACTACACCCATATACTTCAAGAATATTTAGTGGGATTTAGCATGCAGTCCGCTCGTCGTCCTGCCGATAAAAACATTGATTAAGGTCAAATCCGTTGGGTGCAGCGCACGCCATTTGGTTATACTTTAATCAACGCGATTTATCCCCACTAATGAGGATGTTATGAACCAACAATCGGGTATTCTTTTGGAGTCGGGCACAAACGAATTAGAAGTCCTCGAACTGCTGATTAGCGGCCAGATCTTTGGCGTAAACGTTCTTAAGATCAAGCAGATTATCTCGTATGACCCCGACAAAGTAGCCGTTTTACACGCACCCGAAATTCACCCGTCCATTAAGGGTACGTTCTTGTTTCACGACGTCCCTATTCTCCTAACCGACCTCAATCGCTATCTGTTTCCCGACAGGGAACCGATCCGCAGCGAAACGCCCCAAGTCGTTGTCGTATGCGAATTCAATAATGCGCAGCAGGGCTTCCTCATTGATGCAGTAGACCGCATTTTTCGCTGTAATTGGGATCAAATACAGGCGCCTACCTCGATTATAGCCGAAAGCGATGCCATGGTAACGGGTATCGTTCACTCCGAGGGACACGACGTGCTTCTCATTGACTTTGAAGCAATTATAAGCGACATCAGCGGCGGCAGCACCCTACATGCTACAGAAGACGGCGGTGAAATCAGCGCGGAGGAACGAGCGCAGCGCAGTCTCCTTAAAGTGCTCATAGTGGATGATTCCCAACTGGTGCGCGAGCAAACCGAACATCTCATGCGCCAAGCCGGTTTTTCTAATCTGACAATCTGCGAGGATGGAGCCGAAGCCTACAGAGCAATCCAGTCAAACCTCGAACACCCGTTTGACGTAATGATATCAGACATCGAGATGCCGCAGCTCGACGGACTCACCCTGTGCCGCAGGCTCAAAGAGATGAAATCACCTACCAAGGTTATTATTCTCTCTTCTATGATTTCTGAGCAAGTTTCCATCATGTGTCGCCAAGTCGGCGCAGATGCGTTTTTGTCCAAAGGACAGATGCGCGAACTTCCGTGTATAGTCTTAGAGCATGCACTTGAGTCATCTGAACTTGGCTAAGCGCGCATAGGGTTGTCCTCTATCGCGGTCTAACGTTAGGCTCGATCACACAACTCGGACAGACTCGCTGCAGCTGCTGGCGCCGCACCTTCCACAGGTCGTGCGCGCGCACCAATTCGGCATCAGCCTGTCCGACTTTTCCTCGGCGCTGTAGGCCGCGGCGGTCGAGGGCGGCTTCCAGCCGATCAATGGACACGGGACACGCTCCCCGACGAAAGGCCAAACCCCGCACGCTCCGCACGTTCCCGTTGGCCTCCACTATGCAATCTTCATTGGCAAATGAATCAATGCACCCACAGGGCACGGAGAGTTCCGCTACGTGATAAGCCGTCGAAGTCCAGTGCGTCGTGCCAAGGGCCAAGATATAGCCCCCCTCGTGTATCAGTTTGCCAATCGGACTCTGCGCATCCCAAATCCCTACATCGAGGTGCTCACCGCAGTAGTGGTCTGCGCGCGGACCTATAGCCGCTACTGCATGAGTCGGATGAACGCTGCGCTCGGCCTGGGGCAGCCGCCACATCGCATCGGGAATCGCACCGTTAGTCGTCGGCGTCGTCATCGGATTATACACCTGTGCCGCACGATGATTAAACGAGGGCATCAAGAGCGTCCCTCTCGGACCAATGGCTTCTAAAAGAGCGGCCACGACCGTCTGAGCACCCCCCTGAACACCCCCTATATTTCTCAGAGAGGAGTGCACCATGAGTTCCATCCCCTTTTCGACGCCGAGGATCCGCAGGTCATTCACCAATCGACGCTTTGTTATAAGCGCTTTGGGGTCGAGCAATTCCACATAGCCCAGCTCTGCGTGGGCCGCAAAGTAATCGATCGCCTTGTGCATATCCACCGCGCGATCTCCTATACGTCCCCCTCCAACGCTGGCGGTCTCTTCGCACTCGACGCGGGCCGCAATATCGGCGATGCTGCGACGACCATTTGCCCAAAACAGAGCCCAAGAGGGCAGCCCAGCTGCCCCTATACGACGGGCGATTTCGCACGGCGTATTCTCTGGCGTGGGAGAGAGAAGGGCCGTTCGGCGCGGAATCTGGCGCGCACCCGCAGGCAGCGAACGTTTAGACGTAGGCCCGGATGCCTTTTTGCACAGCGTAGCCACTTCGCGCTCTGCTTGGCCGAGCTCGTTGAGAATCCCTTTGCGATCCCCTCCCCACAGCCAGCGCTGCAGGCGCACATTTCCCTCTGCGTGGACTTCGCGGATGTAATCGGCCTCTTTGCGAGTAGTTGCACTCTGAGCTAAACCGACAAAATGCGCCCTTTCCATGCGCCCAACTTCAACGACTTCACGACTGCCCATATTCGCCATGTAATACAGGTAAGTAGCCATGGAAGCTGCGCAAGTTTCAAGTCCCTTACCGCTGAGCAAAGACCGCCTGTCGGCCGAAGAGTGGTAGGCATCAAAGCCCGTGCCCGTGCTCTTGTGGTGCGTGGTGATCCACGGACAGGGAAAGCCGTATTGTGGGTCGCCAATAAGCGTATCAGAAGTAGAAACAAACGGCTCCCTGTGCAGCGTATATCCGGGGCGATGCTGCCTCAGAGCCGAGCGCAGCACTGATGCACCTAACCGATCGACAAAAGAAGCCGACATTGGAATCGTCGCGTGCCACTCCAATCGACCATCGCAGTGTTCTGGCTTGAGCCCGAGCGTGTCGATGCACACGCCCGCCAGCGGCGTTTGCAGCCGTTGCGTGCGCTCCAGATAGCCGAAAAAACCGTAGCACTCATAGGCGTTGAGCAGGCGAATCGTGCGCCGCGGTCGCGCCAGCTGACCGCGCGCGATCAGCTGCTCTAAGAGCTGCGCTATCTCCAGCGTAATGGCGACGCCCGAAGCGTTGTCGGCCGCACCCGGCTCGGCGCTGTGGGCAATGGCCCACACTTCGTCCTGCGGATCCTCTGCGCCGCGCACAATGCCACTGACCACGTCGTGGTGCCCAACGTATTTGCGAATATCCGCTTTGAGCAGAAGCTCCAGGGTGCCCGATCTTTGCGCCTGCCGACGCAGCGCTTCACCCTGGCGCTGAGACAGAACGAAGCCGACGAGCCTAGCCGTGGCGTGATGCATCGGCACGGCGCCCCAGCCAAATTTGGTCCACGCCAAGGCGCGGGGATTGTTGGGGACCGGACGGTCTGAGATGACGGCCACTGCACCCCGGTCGGCCAAGACATCCATCAGGCCACGCGGATCCTGATTGGTCAAGACCACGCAGTTGCGCAGTCTCCCTGCGGGCAGTCGCTCTATGTCAGCTCGGCTGTCTAAGACGACGAGTTGAGCGCGCAGGCCTTCTGCGGGCGTAGCAGCGCTCCACTGAACCACGTGCCAAGGGTTCTCAGCGTAATCC
>CALDFW010000003.1 GCA_937942165.1 uncultured bacterium
CGGGTGCGTCTCTATGATCACGCCCGTCCGCGCAACATCCTCGACCGCGCCTCGTGCGAAGAGTGGGCGCAGCAGGTCAAGGAAGATCCCGCCGGATTCACCTGCCATAAATTTGGTTTTCCCCATACCACGCCCGATAAGGACGCCGGGCGCGATATGTCGAATCGCGTGCTGACCGTGCGCGAGCTGCGCCAGATAGAAGAGGGCTTTGCCAACTGCCGCGAGGCGCTAGGCTGGGATCACGATATTATGGTGCACTGCCACTGGGAATACGACGTGCGCACGGCGATACAGATTGCCGAAGCGGTGGCACCGATCAAGCCGCTGTGGCTTGAAGACGCGATGATTGTCAACTACTCGGAAAGTTGGAAGCGTCTGACGGCTAGTTCACCGGTGCCCATTTGCACGGGAGAAAACCTGTGGCGTCGCCAGGAGTTTGCCGACTTTATCATCAAGCAGGGCTGTGATATACTCCATCCGGATTTGCGCAACAGCGGCGGCTTTTTGGAGAACAAGCGCATTGCCGATATGGCCGAGATTTGGGGCGTGCCGATGGCCACGCACAACACGGGCTCACAGCTCAATACGTGGGCGACCTGCCAGTGGGCCGGTTCGATCCGCGACTTTATCGCCTGCGAAACGGTCACGGGCAAGGGCGACTGGCTCGATGATCTGCTCGTGCTCGACGGCGCTTATATAGAAGATGGGTGCGTGCGGATCACGGAGAAGCCGGGTCTGGGCGTCGATCTCAATCCCGACGTGGCGCGCGCGCATTTAGCCGAAGGCGAGACGTGGTGGGGATGATCTGATTGGGCCGCCTCTCATTGTGCAAAGCATCTGAGGCCTTGGTCTCAGGCGGGCTGTGAGGCGTGATTAGACCGCATTACGACAGCGCAGCACGGCTTCTGCTAGGCCGTCTTCCGCGCCGACGTTGCCGGGAAAGACGACGTAGCACATGCCGGGGAAGCGGCTCTCCGGACCCAACTGCCAAACGGGCACGCCGGGCAGGATCTGCCCCAATATCTCTACGCTGTGTGCGCCCAGTCCAATACGGGCTACGTCGCTGGACGTAATGCCGCCCTTGGCAATCAAGAAACGCGGGGTCTGCGCAACGCGTTTGACGGCTTCAATAAGCGCAGCCGAAACGCGTTTGCCGATCTGTAAATCACCCGCTTTTCCGTGGACTGTTTCTCGCGTTCGGCTCGTATAGATGACTGCGTCGATTCCGGTCGATATGGCTGCCGTAGCCGCTTGCGCTACGCGCGCTATCTCCCGTTCGCACTCCGGTTCGAGGACGGCTTCTACGCCGAGTTCGATGCCAGCTACGCCCTCCAACTGCAGCAGCCTTTCGAGCTGTCGCGTCGTTTTATCCACGTAGGAACCCACGGCCACGAGGCCGCCCTGTGCAGAGGGTTGCGCCAGCTCGCTCCCTCTGAGCAGAGAACGTTCGTCCACGCCGCTGCGCACTTTGACAAAGGATGCCGAGGTGCGAAAGAGAAAGCGTTTGCCTCGCTCCTGCGCGTCGAATAAGCCCATCATGCATACGGCTAGGTCGGCATAGGTGAGGGCGTTTATGACGGCGACGCGCCCGGGCTTCATCTGGAGGAGCCGGTCGCAAACGCCTTGCGGTCCCTGCTGGCGAATGTGCTCGAGTGAAATGGAGAGCACGTCTGATGCGCGCACCGCGCCGCCCGTCTTTTCCTCTACCCAGTGGGCTAGGTGAGATCGGCTGTAGCCAAAGGTGGTATCGCGTGCAAATTCTGTCAGCGCCACCGGTCGCATCATATCGCTTTCTTCCACCCAGTGAATGTCGCCTGCAGTTACTCGGCCCCCTTCAGCAAAAAACGGACAGAGTATGACGCCGTCGTAGCGAATCCCCAGGCGCTCTTCAAACGCCGAGCGCACGGTCTCCAACTCCAGCGGAAAATGTCCGCGCAGCGTCGAGTCGCCACGCACGAGGAGATCGAGTGGCTGGTCGATCTCCTCGGCTATTTGGGCTAGCTGGTCAGCCAGATTATGAATACAGGTCTGGGCATCGGCTGGGGACATACTGCGGGTGTTGGTCAGCGCAAAAAAGGCATTTCTACGGTCGGCTAGCTGCGCCTCCAAGAGCGCTTTGTCCCAGTGTAGCACCTCGCGCAGGCCGTGCACGGCTTGGCCGCCGGTTGGATCGTCGTCGAGAACGACCAGCATGCGTTCGCAGGCTCGCACGCGGCGGCGCACCGTCTCGGATAGGTCTTCGGGCCAGAGGGGTGGCAGCGCGCGGTCAAATTCGTCGCGCGTTAGGGGTGTATGTTCGCTGAAATTCACGCTACATGCTCCGGAATATTGGATGCGACGGGGGCGTGTGACATGGATACTGGTTCAGAAGATGCGATAGGCTTCGTCCCAGCAGGATTGGCTGAGCGGCCCGTCTGGCACGTGGCGCATGAGTCCGTAGAAGCCGTAGGGGTATTTAAACAGATGGCCGATGGAGACGGCGTGCTGCCTACGCTGGTGCCAGTAATCGGCCCGATGGGGCTGCACGGGGCGCCGTGCGTGTTCGAGCCGCGGTATGTCGGTTTCCAACGGGCCCTTACGGATGCGATCAACGTAAAGCGCAAAGCCGTGCTCGGCGCGTTCGGCCAGTGCGTCATGGCCAAGTGTGCGCAGGTCGAGCAGCGCGCGCGCATAGGTTAGGAGGTGTCCCGACCAGCCCTGTCCTCGCCCGTCAAAGGCCTGCATACACGCGCGCATTTCGCCTAGGGTAAAGGCGCTGGCTTGGGCAGCATCGGCAAAGGACGGTACGTCGGGTGCTGGCTGCAGGGGCACGTCGTCCATCCGCGTAAAGGCGTCGATCATGGTGCACAATCCGCTTATGCGTGTTTCGGTGAGCAGATCGGGCCGCTGGGCGAACGCCTTGAGGGCCAAGGTGGGTAAGATGACGTTGTGGCCGGCTTGGCGCAGGTGGTCGAGGCTGTGTTCGATGCGCGCTGCGATTTGCTGGACGCCGTCGCTTAGAGCAGCCTCATCTGCAAAGGGAGCGCACAGGGGCGTAGGCGTCCAATTTTCGTCGATCAGCTGGCGGATAGTCTCGACGGCTTCCGGCTCGACCGCTTCTTCACGGCAGAAGAAATAGGCCGAAACGATTGCGCCGCCGCGGTGACCGTCGGCAAAGTAATCGGACGCGTGAGCGCGGCACAGCGCGTCGAGCCCGCGCTGCAGATACGCGTCGTCCAGCACTAGTTATTTCCCATTTCCTTAACCTGCGGCCAGGTCGTAGACTGCACGGCCGTGTCCGCAGGTGACACGTCCAGTGCAATGGAAAATACGCGGGAGCTCGCCGTTATATAAAGCGTGCCGTCGGCCAGCGTGCAGTTGGTCGGCTGCTCGGGAGTGGGAATGAGTCCCAGCGCTTGCCCATCTCGGGCAAAGACCCACACGCCGCGGCCGCTGCTGTTTCGCCCCGAAGCAAAGCTCGTTGCGTAAAGGGTACCGTTTGCATCTACAACCATGCCATCCATAACGACGGCGGCGGTAGCGAAGATCCGTCCGTTAGATAGCATACCGTCGGCTCCTATGTCCCATGCGTGAATTTCACCAACGCCGGCCGGATTGTCGTTGGTGACGTAGAGCGTGGATTGGTCGGGACTCAGGGCAATGCCGTTGGGGCGGTCTAGGTAGTCTACGACGCGAACGACCGCTCCGTCGGGTGCAATTCGGTAGACGCCTCTAACGGGCTGCGGCTGCGTTGAGGCGGAGCCAAAATAGGGGTCGGTAAAATAGACGCTGCCGTCGCGTGCCACGACCAAATCATTGGGGGCGTTAAAGCGCACGCCTTCGAATGATTCTGCCAGAACGGAGACGCGTCCGTCGAGCTCTGTGCGCGTGACGCGTCCGCTGCCGCCTTCGCAGGCGTGTAGACGCCCGCTCTCATCAAAGAGCAGGCCGTTGGCTGCATCGGCTCGGCTGCTGCGGAAAATGCTCAGTGCGCCGTCGCGCAGTGCGTTAATAGTCCCGTTGCCCAGATCGGTAAAAAAGAGCGTGCCTTCCCGGTTGACGGCGGGTCCTTCGACAAAGCCGTGGCCGTTGGAAAGCTCTATCAGCTCGGCGTTGGGGGCGACCATCGGCGGTCGGTCGGGTGATTGGGCGTGCGCCGCGGCATGGAGCGTTGCACACAGCAAACACACAGCTCTGACTGAGCGCAGGAAGCGTGCGGTGCGGCGTTGGATATCCTGTGTAGACCGTGCGCTGCTCATTGCGTGATTCTCCGGGTTGTCTATCGGACCGTGGTAGAGGAACTGCGGCTGTATGCCGGAATCGATTAAGTGGACTCGCGCTCCACAAAGTAGAACGGCGACTGCTGCATCGCCTCGACTGCGGCCTCTTTGAGCTGAGGCGTTTCGATTACGTAGGTCTCGGCCTCTAAGACGCGCCCCCTGCGCATAAAATCGGCTGCTTGAGGCAAGTCGGCGACGCGGTCGTAGCGCTGAATCCATCCGTCAAAGCCGTGTTGGACATAGGCTTTTTCATAAGAGTGCCCCTGCAGGTCGGTAATGTGGTAGATACGCTGCTCTCCGAATACATAGGGTGGTTCGACGCACTCTTCTAATGCGTGCATCGTAGTGTTAGGGCGCAGCCCACAGCTCAGCATGACGATCTTAGCCCCCAAGTCGATCATCTTGCGAAAAGGCGAATGGGGGCCGCAGGGCGTGTGGTCTCTGTGGTGTTCGGCAAAGAGCGCCTCTGCGTGCCGGCCAACGCCGCATAGAGAATGGGTTGGATGCAGGCTGCGCAGCGTGCC
>CALDFW010000004.1 GCA_937942165.1 uncultured bacterium
TTTCGGTTGACGATGCTGACCTCGGCTTGAACGCCAACGGTAACGATCCGCTCGCCGAAGACTGCTGCCCCGACGGTTTCTACTGGCAGGCACAGTACAGCATGGCCGAGCAGTTCATGAACACGGGTGGTATGCCGGACATTTTCTTGACGCCGATTGCCGACGCTGGCACCGCTGTCGAGGCCACCTCTTGGGCTCAGGTGAAGAAGATCAGCGATCTGTAAGATCCTTTTTCACACAGCTTAGTGGAAAAGGGGGGGGATCAACGTCCCCCCCCTTTTTTCTCTTTCGCTCAACCAATTTTCCGCAAAACAAACTCACGACACCGCGCAGTAAGAGGCAAGCGTTATGGGCATATGGCGATACTTAAAACGGCGCAATGCACTATGGTCAACATGGCTGTGCGGCGTGCTCATACTTCCCAACGCATCCTCGGCTATTGACGTATGGCAAGCCGGTGCGAGTGGCGTTGCCTGGCGCGAAGTAGGCGAACTAACTGGCCTGACAACCGACGGTACTTCGCTCCTTCCCGCAGTCGTCGACTCAACGACAAACGCACTACAGATCCTACAGTTAAAGCGCCGAGGGGGCAGCATCTCTTCACCTCAGGCGTCCAATGTCGACCTGACGGGCCTACTTACCGACGGCAGTCGCGAGACATTTTGGCGCGTGGAACGCGAGCGACGTCCCGACGGCACCTCTATGATCGTTGACCTAGGCGCGATTCTACCAATTAATCGCATTCGTATTCAGGGCAGCAGCGAAGCTTTCCTACGCGCCTATGAGCTCTTTGTGCACGATGGCAATCCAGATCAGCTACGCGAAGATCGGCCGGTCGCTTTTGTCAATCAGGTTGCATCGAATCTGGAGCAAGACAGTCCGCTGATAGACGTGGAAATCCCGCTGCAGTTTGTCCGTTTTATTCGCCTTATAAGTCGCTCCAGTCAAGAATTCATCATTGAGGAGGCCGAAGTTTTTGGCGACGGCTTTGCTCCGACGGGGAGCTATACCTCTGACGTGATTGACTTGGGCTCTGCTGCGAACTTTGGCAAGCTCCAACTGCAGGCTTCGATCGACAGTTTGACCGGAGTTGTGCTGCAGACGCGCACCGGCATCGTGCCCGACCCCAAAGTATACTATCGCAAAACAGAAATATTTCAGGGTGAGGAGCGAGCAGAAGAGCCAATCCTACCCATAGGTGAGCCCGAATCAGCAGAAGCGTACTTCTCACTGCGCGTGGCCGACCGCGGAGCCATTGAAGACAACGTCGTCGAGTGGAGCCCTTGGTCGGCTCCCTACGAATCATTTGACGGCAACTTGCTCTCACCAGGCAATCGCCGCTACGTGCAGTTTCGCCTGCTTTTCTCATCTGAGGACGCGCGCCAGTCTGCCGTAGTAGAAAACCTTAACTTCGAGTTTTCCACGCCTACGCTAGCCGACGAATTGATTGCTGAAATCAGTCCAGGTGAAGTCACCCTGGGCGAATCGCACGCGTTCGACTACTACATACGCTCTGCATTTGCCGCAAACAACGACGGCTTTGACCGCATCGAAATAGCCACGCCCTTTGCCTCAACCGTCAGCGAAGTCAATCTAGACGGCGTGCCGATAGACTTCTCCGTCGAAAATACCGACAGAGACCACCTGAGCATACAGCTTACGCAAAACCGCATCAGTGAATCTGGACAGCTGCTACATATCCGCCTTAATGGCTTGGTCACCGTTTACGGAACGACCTTTTTTGCCAAGGCTTTTGACAGCCAAAAAGACGAGCTCGGCCAAGACGTGGTCGCCGGCGATGCCTCTCCCGAAGGCGAGAGTGATCGCCTTTCCGTGCAGGGTCAACTCCGCAACGAACTCGTCTTGGATCTCGACGTCAACGCTCCGGCTTTTAGTCCCAACGGGGACGGAATCAACGACAATCTGCGCATCTCGTATATCCTGCTGCGCGCCCTGCAGGAAGTGCGCGTAGACCTTTCGCTCTACGATCTTTCCGGAAGCTTGGTCCGCCGCCTACAGGATGCGGGAGCAATCAACGGCCCACAGCAACTCCAGTGGGACGGACGCGACAACTCCGGCAGCGCTGTGCCTCCAGGCCTGTATCTACTGCGTTTGTCGGTAGAAACGGACACCGGAGTAGAAGAGCAGGCGCGCCTCGTCGGCGTGGCGTACTAGTATGGGGAGCACGGGCATAACATACCGCAGGCTCTCCAAATGCCTAGTAATCTTGGGGATAGTCGCGGCCACTCAGACCTCTGCCGAGCAGGTTTCGTTCAACACCCCTTCGGCATGGCGAGAATGGCGTTATCCGAAGGGCGCGGTAGAAATTAGTCCATTCGGTGCAATTCGCCCTCTGGAAGTGCGCAAAGGCATTGACGCCACGCGCGACGCCGCCGCATTTGGAGGAGGCGTCCGAGCCGTGGGCAGCGGTGCGAACTCTGCTCAGTTAGTCATGGACGGCGACCCCACAACGGGCTGGCAGCCCGACCCAGAGGATCCGAGCGATACCTGGTGGATAGAAGTCGACCTGGGACGCATGGTTACAGCAGAGAAAATCCGCCTTCACTTTGCAACCGAGACGCCGGCTATGGAGTTTTTTACCGTCCAACTCTCCAGCGGTGAGCAGTTTTTTACCAATGCGCTCGTCCCCATTCCTGGCACGCTCGTCTACGGAGCCGGGCAAACCTTCGGCTTTAACAGCGAGTACGTCGTCGAACTCGAGCAATCACATATTCAAGTCAACGTCGTTCGCGTAGAAGTTTCGCAGATAACAGCCGGCGCGCGCCTCGCTGAAATCGAAGTAGAAACGATCGGCGATAACGTGGCGTTGGGGATCATAGAGCGCGGTGGCAGCATCGATTTGATCACCGATCTCCAGTCCGTCCTAGAGGGCGGGCAGAATATGGCCGACGGTAAGATCGTTACTAATTGGTCGCTCAACACGCTTCATCAGACCGTGACCGGCAAAGATATATTCAACCGAATCATCTTTGATCTTGGCGCTCATTACTGGATTGATCAACTGCGTATCATAGGAGAGCCCATTGGTGCTCCCCCCAGTCGCAGAGCACAAAACGGTAACTTTTTCTGGTATCAAATCCTCGGCTCTGACGGCTCGCTTGCACCGGACGGATCTCTGCGCTGGGAGGAAGTTGCATTCCTGCCAACAGCACCTGAAAACCCGGTCGAGAAACGGAACTTTGATCACGTCTTCCCCCTGCGCAAAGTTCGCTATCTACAGCACTATTATCCATCAACAGAAGGCGGGACAATCGAACGAGCAGGCACGCATAGCAACTATGCCACGTTCGGTTTTGTAAGCGAATATCAGATGTATGGCGAGGGCTACCCGGCCGAAATCAATATGACGTCACCCATCGTAGATCTCAGCACGATTAAGGGGCTAACGTCTCTTGAGTGGGACGTTGACATGCCCCCCAATACGCGTATTGAAGTTCGCACGCGCACGGGCAACGACGTCAATCAGACCTACACATTCTACCAGAAGAACGGCAAGCAGGTCACCGAGTCACGCTACAACAAATTAATCCCATCTTTCCGCGGAGCTATTGATACATCCATCGCCGTAAGCGACGATTGGAGCATCTGGAGCGAGCCGTATACCCGTTCTGGAGAGCTCTTCAAATCGCCCTCTCCACGGCGCTATGCTCAACTGGAAGTGCGCTTGCTGTCCGATGATCCAACGGTGGCCCCTACGCTGTCTGCCATACGAATGAACATCGAAAACCCGCTCGCCCTACAAACGCGCGGGGAGATCATTCCCACGCAGGTAGAGCCGGGCACCGAAGAGGAGTTCTCTTACTTTATTCGCCCGATATTTGGTGGACGATCACAGGGGTTTAACCGTTTGAGCCTGAAGGCATCCGTTCCGGTTCAGTTTACCGGCCTTACCATAGACGGCGAGCCCGTGCAGGCCGAGAGTATTCCGATGGAAAACGGTTTTGCCTTAGAGCTTGCTAACCTGATTAGAAGAGAGAGCTTGGTTACGCTAAACTTCCGTTCGACAGTGTATCAAAATCAAACGCGTTTTGACGCTTACCTAGGCAATAGCAACCTAGGTGAACAGGTGCGCCAATTTATTGACGAAGGCGATGCCAGCACAGAAGTGACGAGCGAATCGATTTCCGTCCAACTGCCGATCAACGGGGATCTCCTAGCCAATCTGGCACTGTCGACTCGCGTTCTCACGCCCAACGGCGACGGAATAGGCGACCAGCTCGATATCTCGTTTGACGCACTCAAACTAGTCATGCCCCGTCCCATACGAGTCCAAGTGTACGACTTGGCAGGTGGCAAAGTGCGCGAGTTGACCAGCGGCAATGGCGTAGCACAACGCTATAACTTCACCTGGGACGGGCGCGATGAACAGTCTAATCTCGTTCCACCAGGCACCTACTTTGTGCGGATTGCAATTGAGGGCGATTCGCAAAGCGAAACGGCCCACCGCGTATTGCCGGTGGTGTATTGATCCAACTAAGGAGTAAACGCACCGCTCATAGCGGGCGTGAAGACGACCTAGCACGAGGACTGATTTATGCGTAAAACAGCTATACTCTTCGCTGCGTTCATAGCGTTCCTGTCCCACGAGAGCCGCGCAGCTGAACGGCTTGTAATTGGTGGAAACGGACAGGCTTGGGACGACGTGGGTCTGTTCTTCAACGCGTTGGAAGTCACAGAGGTAGAGGGGCTCTCCCCGCTCGAAGCCGATCCAGAAGAAAACATTCTACCGCGCATTCGCGAACTCGGTGGCGGTGCAACGACATCCGTTACAACGGCAGCTGCGCGCTCTAACCAGATCATCAACGAACTCATTGACGGGGATTACAAAACGGGCTGGCGCGTCTATACAAACACCAACGGCGCCGAACTCACGGTCGACATGGGGGCCATTTTCGTCCTACAGCGCATCTTTTTTCGCCGCGGCGTCCTCAACGACGACGAGCGGTCGCTGCGCGGGTACGAGTTTTATGTCAATGACGGAGATCCGCTCAACTTTGTTGCCGATACGCCCGTTTACTCACTCATTGCGCAAAACCGCTCACACGGTCTGCCCGAACTCGACCTGAGTTTCCAACCCACCCAAGTTCGCTACTTCAAACTGCGCAGCACGGGCGAACGCGCCTTTCAGATGGGCGATCTGGAGGTTTTTGGCGTGGGAGTAACTCCCTACGCCCACTACGTATCGCGCGTGATAGACCTGGGAGATGAAGCCAATTTCGGCCCAATCAACGTCTACGCGCGCAGAGATTCGCTTGCCTCCGTGCTCTTTAGCACTAAGACAGGAACCATCGAAGACGATTCGCTCTACTTTCGCCAAACGGGTATTCCCGGAGAATATGAAGAGGTCGCACGCGACCAGTTTGACCGCACGCTAGACCCGGCTTACGCAGGCCAAGTGCGGCTAAATGATCGCGATTGGAGCACATGGTCTCCCCCCTATGCCGAACTTACAGACACGCAGATCAATTCACCCGACAACCGGCGCTACATGCAGTTTGAATTCAAACTGCTGTCCGGCGGCCTTCTCGACAAAGCAGTCATTGACTCCGTCGTCATAAATTACACGACGCCGCCCATTGCCGATTCCGTAGTTGCCGAGATAAGCCCCACGGAAGCGCGCATAGGTGAAGTCAACGAATTTACCTATCATCTACGCTCCATCGTCGGCAGAAGCAACCGTGGCTTTGATACAGTCCTCATTAATACGCCGTTTGATGCGACAGCCTTGGATGTGATGATCGATGAAGTCAGCATCGACTTTTCGCATGAGATGGCCGATGGAAAAATGCGCGTCCATTTTCCAGCCAATCGCATATCGCGAAGTGGACAGGAGATAAAGATTCGCTTTCAAACGCTGCTAACGGTCTCGGGGACGGAGTTTAGGGCGGAAGTTAGCGACAGTCAGTCGGATGCTTTCCCACAGCGCGTATCAGCAGGAGACGCAGACGAGAGCATTCTCGATAACACGCTAACCGTCAGCGCAAAAATTGAGGACAATTTATTTGCGGGCGTAAATTTCTCGTCGGCCGTGTTAACACCCAACGGCGACCGCATCAACGACGAACTGACGCTCAGCTATATCTTACTCAAAGCGACCAATCCCGTGAATATCCGAGTCGTTGTCTACAACTTGGCAGGTCAGGAAATCGTGCGCATATACGACCAGTCCGATCTGAGTGGCCCAAACCAAGTTACGTGGAACGGACGCGATGGATCTGGGCGCACCGTCCCGCCGGGGTTATACGTAGTCCGCCTAAGCGCAGACACAGATGCGGGTGAAACTACGGAGATGCGCAGCATGGCCGTAGTCTACTAAAGCAGTAAAGAGCATGCACTGAATGCATGGGAGACTCTCACGTTGAGTCCCCATATATAACGCACGATTTAAAAGCGTTGTCTTATTCCCAAGGGAGGGATATCATGCGCAGAGTTACGTCTTGGGGGATCGCCCTGCTTCTTTTGGCGGGGACGCTATCCGTTGCCTTCGCGGCAACGCCTGGACGAGAGCGCGGCGCCACATCGCAGGTGAGGATTGAAGGATTCGACCCACTCATTCCCACGCTGCGCAAATGGTACGTGCCGCAGGACCTTTACAACATCTACAACTGGGGCGGCTACAAGTATACCAACTACGCCAAAGAGCCGTATGAGCGCTATGTGAGCACGCAGCTCGAGGGACTCGGCCAGTACGATATATTTGGCAACTGGGTCACGCGCGGTTGGCGCATTTACGAGTGGCGTCAGCAGCAGCCGCTAGCCTTCGGGAGCACCGTATTCAAAGATGCCCGGTTCTCCAACTGGTTCCAAAACTTAGTCGTTGCTTCCGATGCCAAGGGGCAGTATTTCACCTCGTTGACCATTGGCGACGCTATCCGCACGACGCTGACGCCTCTGACGTTTAGCCGTTCGCGTTTCAACGGTATACAGTGGGACTTTCAGTCGGATAAGTACAGCGCGACCGTACTACTATCTCGCGTCAGCGAACCTGTGCGCGTCGTGCAGGGCTCTAATCGCGTGCAGGACACGGACTACACCAACTTTATGGGCCTGCGCGGCACGACGCAGATCGGCGATTTTATCAACTTGGGCGCCACGTTGGTCAACACCAACTTTGGCTCCAGCTCTAGCAATTTTTCTGAGAATTCGCGCAAGGGACTACTAACGAGCAGTCAGAACTCGGGCAACGTCACTGAAATAGTCGTACGCATCGTCGACGATTCGCCCGGAGATGGCTCCGGTGCACTCTTTTTCTCTTCAGAAATGCTCGTAGATGACGAACCCACTGCCGTGAAACCGACCATAGAGGGCGGACGCGAGCGCGAGGGTTTTCTCGAAGCACTCGAAGAAGCGCCCATCCTCTTGCGCTACCGCGTGCCCGACGCCTTGGTCGTGCGCAAGGTCAGCTTCGCGATGGTCCTCTCAAACGACTATCGAGTAGACGTCACTTCAAATTTGCAGACCAACATTAACGGCCAGCCCATCTTCTTACCCGTCACGCGCGCAGAAGGCAACGTGCGAGACAACACAAACCAGCGCGTTGTCCGCTTCGACTACGGCCTGCCGTCAGCCAACCAGATTGCAAGCATCGACCTCCAGATCGAAGACGTATGGGGGATGGAAGTGCGCGGTGAATTTGCTCGGAACTCCCAGTACCAGCGCTACCCCAACATCAACGTGCAGAAGCTGAGCAACCTGACGCTCAGCGACCAGCAGGCCGACGCTTGGTTTATCAATGCTACCAAGCGCTCGGGCCGATACTTTGGCTATACTGAAGCCTTTAGTATGGATCACAACTACACGACGCGCGGTTACATAACCGATCAAAACGACTTTGTCGACTATGAGAATCAGCGCCAAAACTGGTTTGAATACATTGACGACAACGACGACCAAGACCAGGCCGTCGACTGGCCGCGTTTTGGCGGTGGCGGTGGCGATAACGCCGTATTTCCAGGGCTGGATGAGAATAATGACCTCATCTCTGATTTTAACGAAAACAGCAACCTGACGCCGGATTACGAGGAGCCCTTCTTACGCCATTATGTAGACCCACCGGAGTTTCTCTTCGGCGTCGACATGAACAACAACACGGTCGTTGATCGCTTTGAAAACGACGAAGAGGCAGACTATCCCTATAAGCGTGGTCATAGGGGCTACAACATGTATGGTGGAGCTGAGATATATCCGGGCGTCAATATGACCGTGGGCCGAAGCCGCGAGTGGCTTATCGCCGGCAACGAACGGGCAAAGATGACTTTCCTGATGCTCAGTGCCGAGCAGGATTTGCCCAGGCTGGGACGCCTTGAAGCCTTCTACATGTTCAAGCTGGTTAAAGACAATATTGCCGACAACCTGCTTCAGTGGGTCCAGCGCCCGGGTTCGGTGGGCGGCCTGCAGCCCTTTGACGATCCACAGATCACCCAAGATGCAATGGTTAATCAGGGCTATCTCGGCCATAAGTACACGCGTGGCAATCTAACGGTCGTAAACAAACTGCGCGTCGATCACTACAAGCAGCGCGCAGAAGATGCAGCCGCCGGTAGCGACTTTAACGACAGCGCTTTTATCGGGGTAATCAACAAGGCCGACTATCCCTTTCCCATCGGCGACGTTACGATTATACCGCGCTGGAAGAGCATGTGGCGACGCCGCACTCAGCCGCGTCCAGCCCTGCTGGAAATCAACGACCTGAGCGAGATTTTCTCCATTTCGGCCGTGTTTCCCGTGTTGAACAAGAGCCGCGTAGAGGTCGGCGTGGAAACGATTATATTCCGCAACGCGGAGAAGATTCCCGATCCGCTGCCGCCGGAATACGTAGATGATTTCGTTGGCAAGGTATTTACGGCTCAGTATACCAACAGCGTCCAGTATCAGGGATATAGCATCACATCCAACATTGGCTTTCAGGTCAACGATATCAACTATGGGAACCTGAAGGACTTGGACGTGAGCAACACCATTGCCTTTATCGAACTCTTTGCCGGTATCGAACAGGAGCGCCTAGGCGGTCGTCCAGCAGAGCGGAGAGGATGGGGTTTTTAAGTTTTGAGGTTTAAAAAGACGTTAGGCGTTGTTTGCGGCGCGGTGCTCTTGGGCGCCTGTGCCCGGGAAGAAGCGCCTCCCCTTCCGGCCGATCCCGTACTGGCCCACGTTGGAGAACAGACGATTACCGAGGGCGATTTTAACGAAGTATTACAGCGGCTCGGCAACGATCATCAGGCGCTCACACTGGAGCAGTGGCGCCAGCAGTTCCAGCTGCTCGTCGACCGGGAGCTCATGATGCGCGAAGCGCGTCGACGCAGCCTGCACGAAGATGAGACCGTACTCAACGCCGTGCAGGCCTGGGAGCGCAACCGGTTGGTCTCAACGCTCATTGAGCTGGAAATGGGCGATGGAATGTCGTGGACAGAGCAAGAGCTCAGCGCGTTTTACGAGGAGATGGGCGCAGGAAGCGAAATACGCCTGCAGCGCATCGACGTCGACAACCGAGAGAAGGCGCTAGGGTTCCTAGAACAGCTTCGCGATGGAACGGATTTCACCCAGCTTGCAGCAGCCAACTCGATGCGACCCATGGCCACCGACTGGCTCAATCCTCTAATGGTCGACGCGCGCTATTCGCCACTCTTCCTGCTGGAGAAGGGAACCGTTGAGCTGATTGAGGCCGAAGATCGCTACCTACTCGTGAAAGTAGCTGACAAGCGAGAAGTTTCTCTAGACGAACGTCGAGAGCTGGTCGAGCGCACGCTGCGCCGCCAGCGTCAGCAAGAGGCTAATATAAACTTCCTCGCACTCGTGGCGGAACGGCACTCGGTGCAGATCGATACAGCTGCTCTGACGCAAGTTATTGGCGGTGGGGGCACCTCGGAATTGCGTCTTCTAAAAAGCAATTTAGGCGAGTGGACCCTGGGCCAGTATCAGGACTCTATCAAGCGGCTACAGCAAGCCGATTCTGCACCTGCAACGACTGCTAACGAGCTCGGCTTTCGCATCACGCGCGCCTACGTTGCCGACCAATTATTGGCAGAAGAAGCGCGCAGCAAAGGCCTATATGAAGAGCTGACAGAAGACCGGAAAAGAGTGCTACAACAAAAGATACTCGAGTCTATGTGGGAGAGCGACATCTACTCTCAGGTAGAAATAGACGAGAGTGATTTACGCGCTTTTTACGAGCAGAACAAGGCTCGCTACGCATCGATTGCAGGCAACGCGCAGACGCTGAGCGTCCAGGTCGGGCGCGACCTACGCGAAGCCAAGGCCGCACCTATTTTTGACGAATTTATAGCGAATCTGCGCCAGCAATCTGCGGATCAAGTTCGGATAGATGAAGATAATTTTCGGGAATTCGTTGCCCGTCAGCGGCAGAGCGCTTCCCCGATTGACATGTGAACAAGGCACTGAGAGGAGATCTCCAATGCGCACCCTTAACAAGGCATTCGGACTGAGCTGTATACTGTCCCTATCGCTGGTCGCTGGATGTGGGCATTATGTGGTCCCCGGCAAATTTGAACCCGCCGAGGTTACCCAGCAGCAGAGCGCCGAAGGAACGCAGATGCAGGTCCAAGATGATGGCACCGTGACCTTTGTGCAAAATCGTCTGGAAGTTTCTGTGCGCCCGATGACCGACGAAGAGTTGAACCGCCAGTATCCTTCGCAGTCAAACAACGCCAGCGGGCCCGGTGACGAAGTCCCTTCTACGCCCTTTACCTACGGCAACTGGGTCGATCCAAAAACCGGCAAATCCCCTCAACGACTATCTGTCTTCAAGATTACGGTAAAGAATTACGAGTATCCCAAGGTAAAGCTCGATCCACTTAAGATCGTAATCGAGTCGACCAATGGACGCACGTATTTCCCCTGGGGCGCCTACGACGTAGAAGAATACTTCCGCCGCTTTCCACTCGCCTTCAACGGATTGGGATACCTGCGTTTTGACGAACGCCGCGACATAGTCAACCAAGCCAAATATCCCGACGACGAGTTTTGTTTTTCAGGCCAAGACGTCGAGGGGTATGTGATTTTCTCAAAGATTCACGACGACGTGGGATCAATCTTATTCCGCATCCCCGACTTTGGCCTGCGCTACAACTACCGCAACGAGCCCGTGGAAGAGATTGATCTATCGTTTCGCTTTGAGCGCGAATTGAAAAAGGTTAAGAATCTCAGCGAATTAGCCGCAAATTAGCCGTTCGCTCAAGCATCTCATTTACAGGGGGGCAGGTTGCTGACCTGCCCCCCCGTTTTTTTCGCACTGCGGATTCTGTCAACAGTGCGCGTGATATACGGTTATGCCCTTGAAACGCGCTGCCCTCGCGATCCTTGCCGCACTCTCTCTACTTTCCGTAACGGTGTTCAACCCCGAACATCTCTCTCTCTACATCGAACGGCTTATCGGCTGGGAATCGATTAGAGAGACGGCTGTAACCGTGCGTGATCCCGACGTATATCACGTGGTAGAGCAAATAGATGCTAACGGCCTGCGAACCCACGTAGAAGCACTTACCTCCTTTCCATCACGCGTCACGGGCTACCCCGGTGCTGAAGCGGCTGCCCAATACGTAGAAGACCAGTTCAGACAGATCGGCTTACAGGACATCACTTCGGAACACTTCGAAGTACCCGTTCCTATAGACAAGGGCGCTCATTTGCGCCTACCCTCTGGCCAGCGCTATGTGCTGCACGCCCTGTGGCCCAACGGAGTCCGCACCTCGACCCTGCCCTCTGATGGTATTACGGGCCACCTCATTGACGCGGGACGGGGTACGCTGTCCGAGTTGGATGGCCAAGAAATCGAAGGCAGTATCGCACTAATGGCTTTCGGGTCGGGCAACAACTACGTCGAAGTCCGCGCGCTCGGTGCACGCGCCATTCTCTTTTACGACGACGGCCGCGTGACGCGCGGAGAAGCGGCTGAGAAATTCCTGCAAGTGCCCGTTGACATCCCCCGCTTTTGGATAGGAAGCGACGGCGCAAAGGCCCTCCGCAAGCAGGCACACGGCAGTCGCGTGCAGGTGCATCTCGAGGCGCGCATGGACTGGGAGCAAGCGACCGCACGGAATATCTTTGCCGTGCTCCCTGGCTTAGACGAGGAAATGCCGCGTGGTCAGCGCCAGCAGGTGCAAAAGTGGAAAGATCAAATCCTCGTAGTGCAAGCACACTACGACGCCATGTCCGTAGTCCCAGCCCTCGCTCCAGGAGCCGAAAGCGCTAGCGGCATCGCGACGCTCTTGGAAACGGCGCGTCTGCTCAGAGAGCACGGCACCCGCTATACCGTGCTCTTTCTGGCCACGCCCGGACATTTTCAGGGCTTAGCCGGTATCAACGATTTCCTCTACCGACATGCTCGTAAAAGCGACTACTTTCGCGAACGCATCTCCGCGGGAGCTGAGATCGACTTTCGCCTCTTTATCGGCCTCGATCTCAGCTCGCACAGCAACCAGGTCGCCAGCTTTGCCATGGGCACCTTTTACAACTCAAATTGGGGTAATAACGACTACCTAAAAAACCTGATGGCGCCTTACGCACAGCACTTTACCGACTATAGCGCCGAGGTATTTTCCAATTCGGATCGCTACATCGATGCCGTGGCGCCCGTTAAACGCATCTGGAAAAACTACATGCCCGTCCGCCTCGCGCTCGACAGCGAAGCGGCCGTATTTGTCGGTAAAGAAGCGCTCTCCTTAGTCACCCCAAACCAGCTTCGGCCGCTGACGGACACGCCGCTTGACCGCATTGAGGCCATGGATTTTGATGGCCTGGCCGAGCAGGCGCGCACGGTGAGCGCCTTGCTGGTCAAGGCAGCGGCGGACCCCGAATTTTTCAACGATACCAAACTGTCTCTGCGGGACTGGGGACACAGCCTCGAAGGCTATATCTACTGGTTCGACCGCGACGTAAACTTTGCCGTGCCCAAGGCGCCAGTAGCCGATGCGCTTGTCACCTACTTGCAGCCAGGCCCCAATTCGATAGCCGGCGTGCGCACGCTGATTGCTGCGCGCGCCAGGAGCGAAGGAGATTCAGCGGGCTTTTTTCGCTTTGACCTCATGCGGAACCGATTTTCCAACCGCATTCAGGCCTTTGAACTAGACGCCGACGGTCGCATCATATCGGCACCCGACCTCGGCGAAGAGGGCGATAAGACCTATCCCGGCATGCAGCCCTATGGATGGTGGGAAAATCGCATGATGCAGGTGCTTTTTAAATGTGAAGCACTCAGCTTTTTAGAGGTAGTAGATCCGCGCTATCTGTCGGCGATGGATCGAATCAACGTGCTTGGAAGCAACGATGCCCCGCCGCGTTCTTTCGGCTTTAGCTACATAGAAAACCAGTCTGCCCGTGCCGATCGCGTGGTCCAGGCCGGCGTTGTTTTTGCCGAACCCGGCAGCCGGATAAAGATCCTAGCCGGCGAAGGAGCCTTTGGGGGCGAGAGCGCGCTGGCCGGCGTGCGCTTTATGCTGACCAATGCCGACGAAACCTTCCTGCGGCAGCCGCTCGACCCGTCCACGGTTGATCTGAGCGTTGTAGAACGCGCCCAAGGACGCGGCTTCGATCCAGCGCAAAACGTGCTTTTTCATCCCTCGCTGCAGGCGGCGCGCGACATGTGGATCATCGACGAGGCGCGCATTAAGCAGTTAGAGCGCCACGGTATTATTGTCGAAGAGCTGCAGCAGATGCACGCTCGGGCCAAATCTGCTCTACTCGAGGCAGAGCGCCATCTCGAAGCCTTGGACTACACGGCCTATAAGAGCGCAGTGCGACGCGCCCTTGGCGTAGAGGCGCGCATCTATCCAGAAGTAAAATCGACGGCTAACGATACGGTTCGCGCCGTCATATTTTACTTCGCGCTTATCTTGCCCTTCTCATTTTTTTGTGAACGTTTCTTCTTCGGCTATCCAGAAATTCGCAAACAGATTCTCGCCTTTGCCGGTATCTTTATCGGCATCTTTCTCATTCTGCGCTGGCTCCATCCAGCGTTTAAGCTCAGTTCGTCACCCTACATCATTTTCCTGGCCTTCGTCATTCTAGCCTTGGGACTACTCGTCATCTCCATTGTCATAGGTCGCTTCAAGGATATGCTGCAAAAGCGCAAAGGAGCGGCGTCCGGTCTGCACGAGACAGACGTTGGACGCGTGAGCGCTGGCTTTGCGGCCATCTTGCTCGGCATCTCCAACCTGAGCAAGCGCCGCCTCCGTACCGCGCTCACAGCCATTACGCTTACGCTGCTGACGTTTACGGTATCGTCTTTTACCTCCGTTAAATCAAGCCTAGACTTCTACCGCCTGCCGCGCGATACAAAACCACAGTATGAAGGTGCACTCGTCCGCGAACGCGCCTGGCGCGGCATGCAGCTATCGACGTTGGACTACGTGCGCAGCGCCTTTGCCGCCGACGCACGCGTCGTGCCGCGCGCCTGGTATCTATCTCAGGTACAGTCGGAGAAAGCCTATATAGACGTCGAATCACCCGACCGAGGTGAGCGCAGCTTTGTGCACGGTATCGTCGGTCTGCATCCAGACGAACCAAGCGTCACGAATATAGACCAGTATTTAACGGCCGGACGATTCTTCGCCCAAGACGAACGCGATGTCGTCCTCTTGCCGGAGAGGCTTGCCACGCTGCTTGGCATTGGTCCCGAAGACGTTGGACAGGCGCGCATTCAGCTCTTTGCACAGGATTATACCGTGATCGGCCTGCTTGACTCAGAGCGTTTGGCCACCCTCCACGACCTCGACGGCGAATCGCTAACGCCCGTGGACACGGTCACGGAGGCCGGCCTTATCGCGCGCGACGCCACGGAGGATCCGCGCACAAAAGCCTCGGCTCCTCTGGAAAGTTTCAGCCACTTGGCGCCTGACAACACGCTCTTTCTGCCATACGAAATTGTCTTGGAGATGGAAGGACAGCTCCGCTCGATCGCGATCGCCGCACCGCCGGGATCAACTGACGCGTTTATCGAACGCGTCGAGTCGTTTATGACGCGCGTAGCACTCACGCTCTTTGTCAGCCAGGAAGATCGCGTCGTCGTCTACAGTTCGATTGGATCGACCGAGGTCAGCGGAGCGGGCCAGCTCTTTATCCCCGTGCTGATTGCGGCGCTCATCATCGTCAATACGATGACGGGGGCCGTCTACGAACGCTCTAGAGAGATCGGCGTCTACAGCGTCGTCGGCCTAGCGCCCAGCCATATCGGCATGCTCTTTATCGCCGAATCGACGGTCTTCGCAACGTTTGGAGCCGTCGCCGGCTATTTACTCGGTCAGGTATCGTACCTATTTATCGTTCAGTACGAACTCTTGAGCGGCCTCACGCTCAACTATTCTTCGCTCTCCGCTGTCTGGGCAACCGTCGTCGTCATTCTCACTGTCTACGTTTCAACGCTGTACCCAGCACGTCTAGCCGCCAACATGGCCGTACCCGACGTGACGAGGCAGTGGCGCTTTCCGCCACCGCAGGGCGACGATTGGCGCTTTGATTTTCCCTTTACGGTGGGAGGGGCCGAAGTGCCCAGCATGTACGTCTATCTAAAGACGGTATTCGATGCCTACGGAGAAGGCTCCGTGGGTGACTTTATTGCACGGGACGTCACGCTGCACTCAACGGAGACGTCCGACGGAACTGCCTACGCCATCGCCATGAAGGCCTGGCTAGCGCCCTACGACTTGGGCATCAGTCAGGACGTGACGCTGCACGCGATTCCCACCGGCGAGCACAATATCTACAAAATCGAAGTGCACATTCATCGACTCAGCGGCGATATGGCCTCGTGGCAGCGCATGAACCGCAACTTCCTCAACGTGCTGCGCAAACGCTTTCTCGTATGGCGAACCCTACCCGGCGGCATCCGACAAGATTATCAGGATAGAGTCGACGGTGCGTTTAATCGGGCGGAGGTATCTGCATGATATTTCCACTCCGCGCCTTTGTGATCGGCCTGTTTATGGTCGGACTTATCAACGTAGGGGCGCCCTACAGCATGTTTGTGCTCAAGTCCTCACAGTGGGCCATCAGCTACCTGCCCCTCAGCGTGGTCTTTCTCTTTACGGCATTGGTCTTTGCCAACGCCGCGCTAAAGTCGACTCTGCGGATTACCGGACTTTCACCGGGCGAATTGGGCATCGTCTTTATCATGTCGCTGGTAGGTGCCTCTATTCCCACTTGGGGCACTTCGACGTATATGATTGCCGTAATCGCCGCGCCCAAGTTTTTTGCCTCACCCGAAAATCAGTGGCAGGAAAAGGTCGTGCAGTATGCCAAAGACTGGCTGATGCCGCGCGACGACATTGCGCTCAAATGGTTTTACAACGGCCTACCCGCCGGAGAATCCATTCCCTGGGGAGCGTGGATCGCGCCGCTGTTCTGGTGGACGAGTCTGGTCGTGGCGATCTTTTTTCTCTGCCACTGCCTGGTAGCCGCACTGCGCAAACAGTGGGTCGAACACGAGCGACTCCCGTATGCCCTAATGGAGGTACCGCGTCAGCTGATTGAACCACCGCCCGGTTCCAACTGGCCCGGTTTTGTGCGCAAACCCGTTTTCTGGATCGGGTTTGCCATTCCTTTTTTCATGGTGATGTGGAACGTCGTCACCTACTTCACGCCGGCGTTCCCACCCATACCACGCGACCTATCCGATCCCATCCGCATCGGCCGCGATTTTCCCGCGATTCACACCAACATCAATTGGGCCATCGTTGGATTTACGTATTTTGTCAATTTAGACGTGGCTTTTAGCCTGTGGTTTTTCAACGTGCTCACCATGCTGCAGATCGGCACCTTTAACCGCTTCGGCTATTCCCTGCCCGGCCTCGACATTTATACGCTGGGCGGCCATCCGGCCATCGGCTGGCAATCCTTTGGCGCGATGATCGTGCTGGTGGCAAACATGATCTGGATGGCACGCGGTCATTTGGGCGATATCTGGCGCAAGGCCATCCGCGGCGACGATGACGTTGACGACAGCAATGAGCTGATGTCTTACCGCGGCATCGTCTTTGGCGGCGGTTTTTCGCTGCTCTACATCTCCTTCTGGATGTACCGCGCCGGCATGTCGATTCCCACGCTCGTGCTCTTTATTCTCGCGACGCTCATTCTCTATACCGGCATTACGCGCATCGTCATGGAAGGGGGGCTCCTCTTCTCGCGCGCGCCGCTGGTTGGCCAAACCTTTGTCGGCTATACGCTAGGCCCCTACGCCGGACCAGAGAGCAACATCGCCTTGGGACTTTCCTATGGCTGGCACCACGAGCTCAAGGGCTTCTTTATGGTAGCCTCGGCCAACAGCGCCAAAATAAGCGACCACATGCAGCTCAGCCGCCGCACGATCACCTTTTGCGTAATGGCCGCTGCGCTCGTCGCGCTCGTTGTTTCCATGGCCTTCATCCTCTATATGGGCTATTCGTTTGGCGCCTATAACTACGGTGGGTGGATCTTCGGCGACGGCTCAAAGGTCCCCTATGCAGAAAGCCTGCGCAAAATAGGCCTCAGCGCACCGGACTGGACGCGCCTGATGCACTTGGGAATAGGTGGAGGCATCATGAGTGCTCTCACCTTTATGCGCTATCGATTTCCCTGGTGGCCGCTGCATCCAATTGGCATGCCGGTTGGTGTTTGTTCTTATCCGATGACCATTATCGTGTTTTCAATATTCGTGTCCTGGCTTGCCAAGTGGGCTATTATGCGCTCGGGCGGCATTGGGCTCTACCAAAAGGCACAGCCCTTTTTTATCGGCTTGATCATGGGCTACTTCACCGCCATTGGCTTTTCGTTCCTAATCGATATGGCCTTTTTCCCCGGCCAGGGCCACTCGCTCTACGGCAATTAGCGCACCTATGGCACGAGAAAAATCAGAAGACGCGGACCTCCGCCTGATCCCAGAAAATCTGCAGTTTGAACCCGGATTTAATATAAAAACGCTGTGGGCAGCGCTTTTTGTCGGCTTTGTCATGCTGCCCGGCGCTATTTATCTCGGTCTGGTAACGGGCCAGTCCATGGCCGGCGGCGCCGAGTGGGTAACGCTGATTCTCTTTATAGAAATCGCCAAGCGCTCTTTCGTACGCCTGCGTCCACAGGAAGTCATCATCCTCTACTGGGTCGCCGGCGGGCTGGTAACGATGGGCGGCAAACTAGGCACCGGCGCCGACCTGTTTGGCGGCCCCTTTGGCGGGCTGATCTGGGACCAGTACCTGATCCAGTCGCCTCAGGCCGACGGACTGCATCCCCACATTCCCGACTGGGTCGTGCCACCGCGCGACTCAGAGGCGCTGAGCGGCCGCTCATTTTTGCACGCCGACTGGATCAAACCGATCGTCCTGTTACTGACCGTCATCGTCATGCAAAAGATCAACAGTCTTTCACTGGGCTACGTACTCTTTCGCATAACCAATGACATTGAGAAACTTCCTTACCCGCTCGCCTCCGTCCAGGCCGGCGGCGCCACCGCGCTGGCCGACAGTTCGGGCACACGCGAGGGATGGCGCTGGGAAATCTTCAGCATCGGCGCCTTCATAGGCATTCTCTGGGGATTTTTCTACGTCGTCATACCAACGGTCTCCGGAATCTTTCTAACGCAAACCGTCACCATTCTACCCATTCCCTTTATCGACCTAACGGTCTCGATGAAGGAGCTGCTGCCGGCTGGTATCATGGGTATTGGCACTGATCTGGGCAACGTGCTGATCGGCTTTGTGCTGCCGTTTTGGATCGTCGTCGGTTCGTTTGCCGCCTCCATCCTCGTCAACGTGCTGATCAACCCCGTGCTCTACACTATGGATGTGCTCCATACCTGGGAGCCGGGCATGTCGGCCATTCCCACGCAGATTGCCAACTCGTTTGACTTCTGGCTCAGCTTTACCATTGGCGGAGCCATTGTTGTCGCGCTGATGGGCTTTGCCATGGTCGGCAAAACCATGTGGAATTTGAGAAAGGCACAGCGGGCAGGGGAACGCGATGAGATCCCCAAAGACCGCGGCGATATTCCCATTCCCATAGCACTAGCAATCTGGGCCGTTAGCACGGCGGGCTTTGTCGCACTCGTCTACTTTCTCGTGCCGGACTATCCGTGGTGGATCAGCGCCTTTTTTGGCTTTGTCTGGACGCCAATCTACTCCTACATTGGCGCGCGCATGATCGGTCTGACAGGCTCGCCGCAGGGCGTGTCCTTTCCCTATCTACGCGAAGGGTCTTTCTACCTGTCCGGATATCAGGGAGCCGCAGTGTGGTTTGCGCCTATTCCCCTCTTTAACTGGGGCTATGAAGCAGCCGCCTTTAAGCAATTAGAGCTGACGCGCACGCGCTTTGGCAGCATCGTCAAACTAGCTGCGGTGACGCTACTCATCATGTTCGTGTGCTCTTTTATATTCTGGTCTTTTATCTGGAAGCTCGGACCCATTCCCTCGTCGGCCTTTCCCTACGTGCAAAAGTTCTGGCCCTTCCATGCTACCATGCAGGCGTTCTGGGCTAAATCGACGCTTTCTGACGGTGGCAATGAACTCATACGCAGCATCATCCGCCTCGACTACATTCTCGTCGGTGTGGCCTCCAGCGGCGCTATGCTCGGCCTGCTATCCGTCCTCAAGTGGCCCATTACGCTTTTCTATGGCTTTATAGGCGGCATCGGCGCTTGGCCACACTTTGTGCTGCCCAACTTTATCGGTGCGCTGCTCGGCCGCTACTATTTCGAGCGCCGCTTTGGCGAGCAGACGTGGCGCTCCTACACGCCGATTCTTCTGGCCGGCTATTCGTGTGGAATGGGCCTGGTCGGCATGTCGTCGATTGCGCTTGCGCTGATTTCTAAAGCCGTCTCAAGTATCGTATTCTGAGGAATGCCAACATGAGCGACAAACTCATTATATCAGCCGCCGTCTGCGGCTCTTCGCCGACCAAAGAGCAAAATCCCAACGTGCCATACACGCCGGAAGAAATCGCCAACCAGGCACTCGACGCGTGGCGCGCCGGCGCAGCCATCGCACACATTCACGTGCGCGATCCACAGACGGGTGCCCCCGACTCGCGCGTCGAACTCTTTGCCGAAGTCGTCGAACGCATTCGCGCGGAGAGCGACCTACTCATCAACCTGACGACCAGCGGCTTTAACATCACCGGGCCCGACGCCGACGAACGCCGACTCGATCCGCTTTCGCTCGAACCCGATCTCTGCTCGCTGGACGTCGGTTCGTTTAACTTTCGCGATCGCGTCTTTATCAACCCAGTCCAGTGGGTCGACGAGGCGGCCCAACGCATGCGCGACGCCGGCGTTAAGCCTGAAATAGAAGTTTTTGATGTAGGTCAGCTCCGACAGGCCAACGACCTAATCGAACGCGATCTCATCGCCCCTCCACCGTGGATTCAGCTGTGTCTCGGTATTCGCTGGGGCATCGAAGGCACGCTGCGCGCCCTCGTGGATATGTGCGATCGACTGCCGGCCGGCGCGCATTGGTCCGTGCTCGCGCCGGGACCGCTGCAGCTCACCCTAACGACCCATGCTCTGCTGATGGGCGGCCACGTGCGCGTTGGTTTTGAGGACAATATCTACCTATCGCGCGGCGTAAAGGCCGACAGCAACGCGCAGTTTGTCGAGCGCACCGTGCGCCTAGCGCACGAGCTACAGCGCGAGGTCGCCACCTGCGACGAAGCGAGAGATTTACTAGGCCTATCGAACGACCGCACCTGAGCTTCTATCGCACGCAGTCAGAGCGCACACCCTTGCTTTTATACCCCTGATTTCCTAGAGCATTATGCGCATCTACGCGATATTGTATATCGCTTCCATAGACTACAGATTGCCCCATACGCAGGGAGGGAAGACCCATGAAAATCACCGACGTAGAAGTTATTCGCTTCAAAACCATTTCGCGCACGGTGCGAGACTCAGACGGGCACGGCCATCCGGGCCCCGAACGGGACACCGCGCAGACGCTGCTCAAGATCGTCACGGATGAAGACGTATGCGGCTATTGGTTTGGCACCAATGCCCAAGTCATCGAAAGCGTTGTCAAACCCGCCATCGTTGGAGAAGATCCCTTTAATCGAGAGAAAATTTGGCGTGACCTCAACCATCGCCAACGCCTCAACATGGGCACGATGTCGGACAAGTTGATCATGTCTGTCGACCTGGCGCTGTGGGATCTGGCCGGCCGTGCGCTCAACACGCCCGTCTACAAACTGCTAGGCGGCTTTCGCGATAAGGTACCGGCCTATGCCTCAACCATGTGCGGCGACGATCTCGAAGGGGGCTTGGCCACCCCAGCGGACTACGCACGCTTTGCCGAATGGTGCATGGAGCGCGGTTATCCCGCGTTTAAGCTGCACACCTGGCAACCGCCTTACGAAGGCGCGCCCAGCCCCAAGCGCGATATCGAGGCCTGCGCTGCCGTGCGCGAAGCCGTTGGGCCCGACGTGCCGCTCATGCTAGACCCTTATCA
This sequence comes from uncultured bacterium, assembly GCA_937942165.1. GTDB lineage: Bacteria > Latescibacterota > UBA2968 > UBA8231 > UBA8231. Next base: position 21,435 of record CALDFW010000004.1, read on the forward strand.
CTACTACGATCGCGAGGCGGCACTCTACTTGGCCAAGGGATTGGAAAAGCTGGACTATTACTGGATGGAAGAGCCCATGGACGAACACAGCATGTCGTCCTATATCTGGCTCTGCGAGCAAACGAGTCTACCCATCTGCGGCCCGGAAACCTGTGAGGGCAAGATGTATGTGCGCGCCGAGTGGATCAAAGCCGGTGCCTGCGACATCAGTCGCTGTGGCGTCGGCGACGTCGGCGGCCTAACGCCGCTCATGAAGACGGTGCACCTCTGCGAGTCGTTCGGCATACGCTGCGAAATCCACGGCGGCGGCCCCGGCAACCTGCACGCGCTCTGCGCCATGCACAACGGCGAGTTCTACGAGCGCGGTCTGCTGCATCCCTTTATCGACTTTGACGAACCCGCACCCTACCTACACGAGCACGGCGAACCGATGGATCAACAGGGCTTTGTGCACGTGCCGCAGCGCCCCGGTTTAGGCATGCATATCAACTGGGACTACATCGAGAAAAATCTTATCACGTGAGGTCTATTATTTGACTCAGGAAAATACCATAATGCTCCCACGTAGCACACCCGAAGCACAGGGCATCGCCTCCGGCGCGATCTTGCAGTTTGTCGAGCGCTGTGAACGCACTATTGACGCCCTACACAGCGTGATGCTGCTGCGCCACGGACACGTAGTCGCTGAAGGCTGGTGGGCCCCCTACGCCGCGCAAATGCCGCACGAACTCTATTCGCTCAGCAAGAGCTTTGCCTCGACGGCCATTGGCATGGCCATCGCCGAAGGCCACCTTTGCCTCGACGATACGGTCACGTCTTTCTTTGACGGAGGCGATGTGCCCACTGAGCCCAGCGACAACCTAAAGGCCATGCGCATCCGCGATTTGCTGTCTATGAACAGCGGTCATCAGGACGATACCGTCTACCGCCTCTCTGCCGAGGATAGCCGCTGGTGCAGCACCTTTCTCCACTTCGACGTCGAACACAAGCCGGGCACCCACTTCGTCTATAATTCGGGGGCGACTTACATGCTCTCCGCGATCCTGCAAAAGACGACGGGAGAGCGACTGGTCGACTATCTTCGGCCGCGGCTCTTTGACAAGCTCGGCATTCAAAATCCAACCTGGCAGCAAAGTCCGGAGGGGATTGATCTGGGCGGCTGGGGCCTCAGCGTTACGACAGAAGATATCGCACGCTTTGCTCAGCTCTATTTACAGCGAGGCGTGTGGAACGGCGAGCGCATCCTATCCGAAGCGTGGGTGGCCGACGCTTCTTCACGTCAGAGCTCTAACGGCTCCAATCCACACAGCGACTGGGAGCAGGGCTACGGCTACCAATTTTGGCGCTGCCGACACAATAGCTACCGCGGCGACGGGGCCTTTGGACAGTACTGCATCATCATGCCAGACCAAGATGCCGTGCTGGCTATCACCAGCGGCACTGGAGATATGCAGGCCGTGCTCGACGTCGTATGGGAAGAGCTCCTGCCGGCCATGGAGGATGCACCGCTCAGCGCCGATCTGGAGACCGAACAGGCGTTGAACACCAAGCTAGCCTCTCTACAATTACCGCCACAGCAGGGCGAGCCCAGCACTACAGTGGCCCAACGGATAAGCGGCATGGAGTATGATATGGAAGAACATGAAGACCACCGGGAAACGGTCTCCTTTGAGTTCGGACCAGAAACGATCTATCGCATACGCAAAGGAGAAACGGACCACCGGATTCCCATTGGTACGAACACGTGGGCACTGAGCGACGGAGGAGCAATGGGCAGGATGGCCGCTAGCGGTGCCTGGGAGAGCGAAGATACGTATCTGCTCAAGATCTACTACTGTGAAACGCCCTATAGCTCTCTGCAACGCTTTCACTTCAGCGACAATCAGTTCGTTCTCGATGAGGAATTTAACGTGTCTTTCGGCGAACGTATACAACCGCAGCGAATAGGAATAGCCCGCTAACTACCTCTCCCAGCGACGCTGCGCAATGCGCTGAATTCGATCGTGCAGCGCGTTGTCCAAGGGCAAAAACCACAGAATCACACCGGCCGTCACAAAGAGCACCCCAACGGCCGGTCCGAATAGGAACGCCAGTCGGAAACTGACCTCCGCGCTGACAGCGCCGCCCCCTTCTGCAAAACCAATGAGATCGAGCAGTACGCCCGCCAGCAGCAGCCCCAGTGCACGGGCCACCTTTGTGCTCATTTTCCACACGCCAAAGTAGAGCCCTTCCCTTGCGCGCCGCACTCTGATCCGGTCGTAGTCAATACTGTCTGCAACGAGTGCATCCATCAGGACGATTGCTCCGGCCATAACTCCACCTGCTAGTGAATAGGCCAGCGGAAAAACAATCTGCCCTGCGGGCATAAGCGGATAGACCACAGCCGTCGTCACACCCAGCGAGAGCACGCCGAGCAGAGCGGCCCGTTTTTTTCCCCAGCGCTTGCCCAAGAAAATCCACATCGGCACGGACGCGATAAAGCTCAGAAAGAACGGAAGCAGGACCCACACGACGGCATCCTGCTCGCCTAACTGCAAGAAATACTCGTAGTAGTAAAGCGCAATAGACGCGTTGAGCGTTCGCCCGACGGCGGCGATGATAAAGGCAATAACTAGCAGGCGAAAAAGCGGATTTTTTAACGCCTCTCTCTGCTCCAAAACGAGATGGGCTAGCAGGTCCAACCTCCACCGCGTGCGCTCTCGTGCGGATCGATCCAAGCCGCGGGTTAGTCGGTAGCTTAGCCAAGCCGTGCCAATAATGGCCGGTGCGAGCAAACCGCTCGCAGCGCTGCGTGCACGGGCCATTGTGGCAGGATCGTTGGGCTCACCCCAGTAGGCCAGCACCAGAGCTGGCAGTACCAACCCCAGCAGCGCACCCAGCGTGGCAAAGAGCCTTTTATATCCAAAGAGCGCGCTGCGCTCGTGTCGATCGCTGCTCAACTCGCCGGCCAGCGCGGCGTGTGGAACCGCCACCAGCGTCATAGACGTATTGAGCAGCAGAAAGGAAAACAGGAGATATAAAAATGTCGCCACCGACTGCCCCGCAGCTGGTGGGTTAAACAGCAAGAAGAACGTGAGCGCTAGCAGTATAGAGCCCGGAACAAAGTAGGGCCTGCGCCGTCCCTGACGGTGGACCGTGCGATCTGAGATGCCTCCCATGAGAGGATCTGATATCGCATCCCATATCATAGCGACGGCCAACGCGATTCCCACCCAAGCCGCACTTAGCCCGACAACTTCGCTATAAAACTTGAGTAAGTAGAGCTGGACAATCGACTCGACGGCGGCAATGCCCAAATCCGCTGTGCCGTATCCCAACTGCCGACTGCGATTCATCGAAACTGCGCTCGTATTACCATCCAACGACTCTATCTCCTAAATGGGACAACGCCTTGAAGCACATTGCTCTGCGCCCTATCTTTGCCCGCACCACGCACGCACGCACAGGAAAAATCTATGACCGATCCCAAACACCTGCTAGACGACGCCCAAATGCAGCAGTTTATTCGCGATGGGTATATACAGGTAAAGGCCGATTTTGCCCAACCCGTCCACCAGCAAGTCTATGACGCGCTCGAAGAGGTTTTCGAGAAAGAGGGCAACGTGGGCAACAACATCTTACCCCGTATCCCTCAGATAAAGCAGGTCTTTGACCACCCAACCGTCGCCGGGGCGCTCACCAGCCTGCTCGGCTCCGGCTATATCATAAATCCCCATCGCCACTGCCACCTCAATCCGCCCGGCGGCAAGGGGCAAACGTGGCACAAGGACTGCTACGTATTTGACCACAATACGCGCCATCCGTGCTATCACTGGATCCTAGCGCTGTACTACCCGCAGGATACAACAGAAGATATGGGTCCAACGGGAATTCTGCCCGGCGTGCACAACTGGGAGCGCATTTCTCACCCCGACGCATCGCAGACAACGGAAGATGCCCTAGCCCTGTGCGGCGAAGCGGGCACCGTTACGCTTCTCCACTTTGACGCGTGGCATCGGGCCATCGCCAATACGAGCGCACACAAGCGCTACATGCTCAAATTCCAATTTGCCCGCATGCAGTGGCCGCCCCAACCCACCTGGCAGCGCGAACGCGACGACTGGCAGCTAGCGCAGCCGGCTAGCCCAACTGAGAGGCACGTATGGAACTGGCTGTGCGGCCGCACCGGCTCGAACGCTGCAAGCGAACCCACAGGGACCACCCTGTCAGACTTGGACACCGGTTCGGAGAGCGCACGCTTGGATGCAGCCTATGCACTGGGTGCGCCGGACAACCTACCGGTCCTCTTAGACCGTCTGCGCCGAGAAGCACAGGAAGTGGAAGACCGCATAGAGGACAAGACTCCGGACAACGCACACGGCACCAATCCGACCGCACTGCGCGCCGCACAGGCCATTGAAGCAATAGGGCCCGATTGCACCCCGCAGCTCCTAGACGGGTTAAACGATGCACACTGGCCCGTCCGCGCTTCACTCTGCGACGTGATCGGCCTGTGGGGCTCTGCCGCAGGCGACGCCGTGCCTAGCCTAACCATCTTGCTAGACGACGAACACTGGTGGGTGAGGCGCAACGCCGTCGAAGCACTCGGTCGCATTGGGCATGCCTCCGGCCCTGCTCTACCCGATATAGTCAGCACGCTAGGAGATGAGGACCGGCGCGTTCGGCGCGCCGGCACGCTGGCCGTCGCTCAGCTAGCCCAACGGGGCATTAGCACGTCGGACGCCGTACCAGGTCTCATGGCCGTTCTGTCTGACGAGGATCGCTACAACCGGTTCTACGCCCATCTAGCCCTGGGACACATGGACGACGAGACGGCGCGGGCCGCCCTACTCGACGCGCTTTTTACCGCGCGCTGGTGTTCGCTCACTACAAGCGAAGACCGCTATTAACCCGGGAACGACGCACGCACGTGAGACGTTGCTATAAGACAGCCCG
>CALDFW010000005.1 GCA_937942165.1 uncultured bacterium
GTCGTATTGATAAGTTCCTGCAGATCAGCCACCGGCATCGTGTTGTTGATCTCGGCTAAACCAATCGATGCACGACTGGTAGTCAACGAGCGTTCGACCAACGGAGCCTCAGCCGTGATTACCATGGCTTCCGTTTGCACCGCTTCGGTGGCGAGACTAAAGTCAACCGCCGTTGTCAGATCAAGGCGCACCGAGACATCGGTTTTGCGCAGTGCCTGATGGCCGACGTAGCTTGCCTCTACTGCATACGTGCCCGGAGGCACGTTAAGAAGAAAATAGCGCCCTTGGTCGTCGGTGATTGCACCTACTTTTTCACCACCAACCGTGGTCACCACATTTGCTCCAGGCAGCGCTTGCCCGGAATCGTCCTGCACCACACCTGCGATCTTACCGTTGCCGGCCACCGCAGGTATAGCAGATAAGACACAGACCAATGCCAGCGGCACGGCCCACAACCTCCTTAGAGAAATGCGCATGGTTACCCTCCCTTGCGTTTTGGAGATAGTGCCAATTCTGTAAATCTTACTGTGTTATAATCTTTAATGCACGCCAATCATAACACTCTCACCAACAGTTGTCAAATATGCATTAAAATCACACAAGTACAATACAAACAATATATTACGGTTGTATTCTGCTAAATCTACCTTCTTTTATCTGTTTTTTTACCCCTGCCACAGGCGCGGCAGTTGGTTGCTCAGCGTCACAAACGTGAAATAGCCAAAAAATGCGCAGGCCCACACCATAGCAATAAACCGGACGGGATGCATAGCGAGCGCCCCCTTCAAAACGCGATTGTTGGTCCACAGCAGGAGAAGAGAATAGATCAGCATCACTCCCCCATTGAGGGAAGCGCTGAGCACCAGCAGCACAATCGGTTGGTTATATGGGGTCAACATAATGGCACAGCCAAAGGCTATTTGACCCCACAGCATGAAAAAATACAGTCGACTTTTGGACCAGCTAGCGTGGGTGCGCAACCAGTTTATCTTGATGATATCAGCGGAAATTCGCGCACAGGCATCGAGCAGACCAAGCGCGGTTGTCAGGAGAATACCGATGCCCATCCAGCGAAAAGCGTGTCCCCAAAAGGCGCCGTGTTCCGCTCCGATAAACACACTCTCAACGCGAATGAAGCCAAGGCCTTTTTCAAGCCCGGGCGTCTGACGCGCTGTGGCGTAGGCGATCAGAGAGAGCAGCATGAGAGAAAAGACAGACAGGAGATAGAACGTCACAAAGTGTTCGCGATTGGCCGCCTTCCACCAGCCTCGCCAACGGCGCATATTCTCGTCGTTAGGCTCAAAGTGGTACCCTATATCGTCAACGACTTCTTCTTTACCTGTTAGAGGACTGGTCAAACGACTGACATAGGCCCCCATCGCATAGCCCTTGTCGCGCACGTAATCGCTCTGCACCAGGTTCATCGTACCGCCCGCACCGGCAAAGGCCAGCGCCCCTAAAAAGAGCGTTAGTTCCATTTCGGCAGGAATATGGCCGACGTTGGCAATACCTCGGCCCATCTCTACGACGTGATCAATCTCTACCACAAGGCCAAAAACGACCAGTAGGAATAGCAGGACGCCGCCTATGAGGACCGTTTGAATGCGCTCGACGGTATTGTATACGACCGGCCCTAAACTCAGGGCCAGCCCAATGGCGATTAAACTGGCAATGGAGTAGAATACCCGCATGCCTTCTCCCCCACCCAATTCCCAGCTGAGAATCGTCGCCGCGCCCGAAGCCCAGCCCGGCCAAATCCACGGTATGATATTGCACAGCAAGAAAACCGGAGCCCAACCAGACCACAGCCGGCAGAAGCCCGTCACGGCCGTTTCCCCCGTAGCCAGCGTCCACCGCTCAATTTCCATGTTTATAAAATACTGGGTGAGCACGCCCACCATACAGGCCCAAAAAACGACAAAACCAAACTTGTATGTGATGTAGGGCCAGAGTACGAACTCCCCGCTGCCAATAGACAACCCTAAGAGCAGGATACTGGGCCCCATGAGTTTGGTCCACGACGACGGCGGTTCCGGCAGGTCGCGATAGCGCCCCGCCGGTAGCTTATCGCAGGGAATCACTTCGTGTGGAACCTCTTTATCCGTCATAGTGACCTTCTTTCCAGGCGAGCAGTGGGTGATGTCGATTTACCATGGGGAGCGCGACGCGTGCACCCGTTATTTGCGCTTCGTAGGCACCGAGGATCATCTCCAACGCCGCGCGTGCGTCGCGCGCGCTAGACAACGGTGGCCGGTCGTCCTCTATGGCTGCGATCAGGTCGGCAACCGCACGGGTGTTTCCATCGCTCAGCGGCGCGTCTGGCGGTCCCTCTATCGGAAGCCAACTGCGCGTTGCATCATCTGGTATAAAGGCCGGGTGCGGATACCGCATCATTTCACCACCGCTCCCCCCTCTAAAAGCGATTCGTCCCTCGCTCCCGATGATATCCAATCCATAGTGACCGTCGCTCGGTTGAGCGCAGCGCGACGTAAAAGATCCGCTAACGCCACGCTCAAAAGAAAAGAAACTCTCTACGCTATCACCGGCGATGGGGCCTATGGGCTCACCCCCTTCTGTGATGTCTTCTTGAGCTATCGCTCTTCCCTCAACCGTCACATGGGATGAGATCCATTGGACGTCTCCAGCTAAAAAGCGCATCAAGTTAAAGAGATGAGTACCCAAAACGATCATGTCTTCTCCGCCGCTGCGTCGGTCCTGCTTACCCACGGCATGCAGCTGCTGCAGAGCGCCAATACAACCCGTATCCAACTGAGCCCTCAGGTGCTGAACGCGAGGTAGATAAACCGCCTGATGGGCCACGGCCACTTTTCTATGAGCTGCATCAGCAGCCGCTACGATTCGATCGGCATCCTGCAGATTCCACGTCATGGGTTTCTCACAGTAGACGTGTGCGCCCGCTTCAATGCAGTCCAGGACCATGGAAAGATGGCAATCGGTCCACCGCGGACCTATGGTGACGATATCCGGCTGTTCCGCATCCAACATCTGACGGTAGTCCACATAGGTGCGGGATGCCTGCAGCTGTGACTGCGCTTTCAAACGCCCTTCTTCTACCTCATCGGCTACGGCGAGAACGTCGATACATTCGTTAGCCAATAGCCCCAGATGCAGTCCGTGTCCCCAGTCGCCTCTGCCCGTCCGGCCTATTGCAGCACCCTTGTATGTCCCCATTTCATGCCCTCTCTATCGCACGCCAATAAACACGACATTACCCACTTCGCCCAGTATAAAGTCGACGACCATCCACACGGCTCCTCCCATCAACTGACCGGCAATCATACCAACAAAAAGGGGCTTGTACGTAAAGTAGCCTTTGGTGCCCGAGAACTTAAAAATCACGGCTTTCAGCATCCATCCGATGAAAACAGAGAACCAAGCCCAGCCCATTACCCAACTGTCGCTAACTGGTAGCCCGATATAGTGGAGTGGCCACCACAAATAGTGATGCTGCATATAGATGAGGAAGCCCATTAACGCAGCACCTATCGCCGTAAACAAAAGACGTGGCTGAATGTGATCCCATCCTATGGGGTTGAGCAATTTGTCCTGCAAGAAACCATACGCCATACTCGGCACGCCAAACTGGCGTAGGTTAATGCCGCCGTGGCGATAGTTCAGCTCAAGCGTAATCCACGTCGCGCCCGCCATCCCTACGACAATGGCTAGCACCATTCCCAGAAACAGGCGTCGGTGGTTTACCCGCGCGCTGTGAGCGAGCTTAAGGCCATTGGCCGCCGACGCCATCACCGTTGTTCGCATCTCCGCCGCCCACGAGTAGCTCAGGCTAACAGAAGCCAATCCCTTCCATCCCACCATCTCCGTGCCTAGCGTGTAGACCAAAAACGGCTGCGGCAGCATAGTCGAAGAAGTGAACCCGACCCCTCCTTGGGCAATCACGCGCGCTATGGCGAGAAATATGACAAATGCACCAACGAGAAATACAAACGTCGAGAGAACGGGTAATCCCGTTGCCACTAGCCAAAAAAAGACAAAGAGGGCACAGCCAATCCACAGCCATACTGCTGCGCGATAGGAGAGAATTTCATCCGCATCGTTCGCCTTAAAACCGGGACGAAAAGCGGCGGCCCATACGTGACGCAAGTGCGAGCGCGCGGTCCACAGCATAGCTCCCACCAGAACGAGCATCGCACCCATTCCCTGATGAGAGAGTGCGATGGACGAACCGGTTAACGCTTCGTTATGTCCTTTGATCTGGTATCCAAAAACGTTGAATATGCCCGTTTGAAAGCGGCTCAACAGATGGAAAAACCAAACGGAGAAAGCGACGTTCAGATTGAGAAAATACGTGAGTCCTATAATCGCAAAGTTGACGAATATGACGAGACTGACGGTGTTGCGGAAAAGGCGTAATGGATCGAGAAGGGTTCGGATTTCTGGCACAAAGAAAAAATAGTGATGCAGTCCGGTAAGCATTTGTATAACAAATGGAATGGAGAAGCCGATCCACATCAGCGGGTTGCGGAACAGCCGCGGGAAAATGCCCTCATCGGCACCGCGCAGCATTTCTATGGGCAGCTGTGTGAGCGGAAAAACCAACCGCTCTTGCTCGATCCACGGTCGGCGAAATATGACCATGGTAGCCACCATCAACAGGTAGACGGCCAGCATAACGCTCCCCCAAGCGAGCATCGGCACGGCCCATTCGGCCCAGGGGAGATCGGTCCCCACGGGCAAGCCCTCGTAAAAATAGCGGGCAACGTCTGGATCACGTGGAGCGATCCAGTCGGGAATAAGTGGCTGTACGAGTTCAGCCCAGCGGTTCTCTGGGGTGGCGTAGTAGAAAGGGCGCGTAAGTATGTGAAACAGATTCGTGACCAAGCCCCATGTGGGAATAGCAGATGCGACAATCATCATCACATAGATGACGACCATTTCACCCGAACGCAGTGCCCAAGGACGATAAGCGACCTTCATCAGTGGATTGAATAGGCCGACCAAGAGCAAAAAAATCATCATCGCACCGGCCGCGATATAGTCTGAGGTCAGACCTGCATTCTGCAGGACCAAAACGGAGTAGGGACAGGCCAGATTGAGAAAAAAAGCGAGAATCGTTCCGATAATCAGCGACCGGGTGCTCACTTCTGGGCCCGTGTGATTTGCCTCAGACAAATGCTGTCATCCTCTCATGTAACGGGTGCGCCTACCAAGGTAAGATAACTTACCTAACGCGGGCAAGCTTGCCGATAGCATCTCTGTACCCGATTTTTGCCGTCTATATCAGACACTATATCGCACTAAACGGAGGACGATCTTGAACGCAATCGAAGCCATTGGCGGCAGCCTGCCGCTCACCAGTGAGGAATTTGCCCGTCGCGCCTATGCCTACGCGCTCAATCCTAACCGCAACGCCTTGAAAGAGGTACTCGATCAGTGCTCTTCTGTTGAAGATACGCCGCCGTTATTGGGGATCTTTAACGACATCCCCTGGCACCGTTTTCGCGAGAGCGAGGCCCACGCTTGGGCTAAGGCCGGCTTCTCTTGGGTTGTGAACGACGCCGAACACTCTCAGTGGGAGGGCTGGTATGGACGCGAACAGAATGCCGCAGAATCTCGCCTAGGCCTGCTCTCCGTGCAGCGCCTGCACCGCGAAGCGCTCTCCGCACACGGCGACGTTTACCAGCTAGGGGCACGAGCTGCTCTGCGTCCCTACAGCACGACGTACGAAGACGCCGAGCGGTTTTTCCGTGCCGTCAATTTCCCCGTTCCGGGGCAAGCGACCGCTGACGATCGCGGAGGTTATCCCGTGCGCTCTGGTGACCGGACCATGATGTTTACTCCCGACGAGTTGCGCAACGCAGAAACAGAGACGCAGGGATGGATTCAGTTTGAAACGGCTGAATATATCATGGATCGCTCACTGCGTGATCGCGTGCTCGACCTAATGGTTGAGCAGGGTCGCAACAAAGCCTGCGGCTTTGTCGGGCCTTTCGATGCAATCCTACGAGAAGGGGAGATTCCAGAAATAAACGACGCGGTCAACGAACTATTCCGCGAGGCGGCAAAGCGCGGCTTGCATATGGGTCGCGTCGTCGGATCTGGCTCAATGGAAGATCCCAAAGACATCGAAGACGCCATGGTCGAAGCCATCGAAAACGGCGCGCGCCTGATTTCGGTACACCCCATGACGAGCGATATAACCTATCGAGGCGCAGCCGCTATGGCCGCACCGTTTTTTGCTGCGGCCAAACGCTGCGGCTTCTAGGACGTATGGAAATCACGGGGATCAAGACCCCACACGTTGGGCAGTTTGCCAACAGTCTATTCCTACGCATTCACACTAATAGCGGAACGGTTGCTCGCGGCGGAAAACTCTGCGCGCCGCGGGCCACCACTGCTTTACTTCGGGAGTGTATATGATCAAGCAAGCGGCGCTAGCGTGCCTGTGTATTTTTGTCCTTTACTCGGATGCTCGGAGCCAAGAGGACGCTGCAGACGGACTACCTCCCGTTTCCACCGAAGAAATCTATGTCCGAGGCCAGCATCTGAGCTACGATCCGTTTTTCGTCCTTCCGAACCAGAGGGGTTATAAAGCGGTTAACGTAGGCATGCGCAGCACCGATACCAGTGAGCCCGACAAACGCACGAACTTTTTCCTAATGGCTAAATTCACCCCGAGCGAGGGGGTCGAGGTTGGCACACAGCTAGAGTTCGGTTTTCTAAACGAAACAGCATCCAACTTTTCTGCTCTCATGGTCGGCAGTAAATACAGCTTGGGTGCCCAACGAGCGGCGTCAATCAACCTGCTCATGCCTGCAGGGGACATAAGAAATCCCGGTATTTCTCTTGGATTGATGAACAGCCTGTCGCTTTCCGATCAATTCGAAATCAACAAGCAATTCCATATCGGCTTCCTCAAAGGCTACACCGGAGGCAGCGGTATCGTGCTCGATGGACAGATCGAACCCGTTCTATTGATCAACGATCGATGGGTTGCCTATTTTGACTTGAATATTTCAAGCCACACGGACAACTTGAATAGGAATTTGGCTGTCAACGCCTTCCCCAACATCGACTGGGTAGTCAGCGATGGAAATGCACTCAACTTAGGGGTAAAATTTGGCCTGATGGGAGATCTTAAAAGCGAGACAACTGGGCTTTACTTGACGCTCTTACGCACCATGTAACTTTTCAAAACTCCAAAGTCGTATAAATAGCAGAGACCGTCGCCACAGCGGCACCTCTGCTATTTTTTATTCGCGCACAAAACGCGGCTGGCCGCATCCGTCGTTGACGACATAGGAGCGGGCAGGAATTTCGGCCTGGTCTGGAATAAGCAGATCGATCTCGGAAGCATTTTCGATAATTGTGCCAGCGCCTACGCGCACGCCCTCTCCCAGTACAACGCGACCGGGCAGCCTATCGCCATCTTTAATCGTTCCAATAAAAACCGAAGCGCCAATACGACACTGCGGACCAACACCCACGCGGCCGTGAATTTCAGCATTGGCTCCTATGACAGACCGATCACCCACGTTGACAGAACCGTAGATACCCGCATCAGTACCGATCGATACAAAGTCACCGATAATAGGATGTCGTTGCTGAACTTTATCACTTAAGCCACCCAACGTGCACGGATATATATGACACCCAGAACCGATGATCCCCGTCTGTCCCGTTGTCATTCCACGGTGGGGATGATCTAGAAAATTTGCATCGCCAATCTGCGTCTCCGGATGTAGGTCGGCTTGATAATAACGTCCCGCTAGCTCTGAGATAGCGCGCGGTAAAAGCGGCACGGGCTGACGGTTTAGACCAGAGAGATCCGCTACCGTCTCACCGCACGTCAGCGAATTGGCCACGTCGTGATAAAAGAGAATGCGCCAACCTGGATACGTACTCATAACGAGTTGCATCTGATAATCGAAAATAAAATCGCACTCGAGGTTTCTCAGGAAATCGCGATAGTGATCCACACTGCGAAGGCGGATGGCCGTTTCCAACTCTCCCCCGAAGTCGATATGCAATAGATCGTCTCTGTCAATCTTACAGTTGGAGAGTAAATACGCATCCCATACCGCCGGATCGCGCAGCGCAGCAAATCGATTCCAACGCGCTCTAGTCTTTAGACGAGGTAAGTCCCAGAGCAGAGAAAATGAGGCTCCCAGCGCGAGTTCCTCCACGCCCTCGCTCTCTCCGGCAGCTAGCAGCGACTGAGCAACCATCGCATATAGCTGGTCTGCTACTTGGCCAATCTCTTCGGAAAAAGAACCGCGTTCATGCCCTGGATCAACTGCGTTATGGGAACCGGGCGCGGCGCACTCCAATAGGTTGCCAAGCAGCGTCTCCAGCAAATCTCTATTCACAAAGCCACGTCCCGAGCGCTGTGCCAAGATCTGCGGATCAATGGCATCTATGCGCAGTAATCCTATCTCTCTATCGGAATACATGGGCAGTAGGCGTTCGACCAATACATGCATCAACTCGTTTTTACGGCGTCGGTATAAAGCGTCAAATAGCGTAGTCTGACTCATGAGAAACGTTCACTTTATCCTTGCTGAAGAACATTGAGTATGTAGTTTCTGTTGCACTACAATATACGGCTAATGGAGCCGCAACACAGCGCAACGAGGAAACATATGCATCCATTTGAAGACCTCACCGTCAGAGACGGTACCGTGGGAATACACTGGTTTGGCCAGAGCAGCTTCGCCATAAAAGACGCTACAGGCACTATCATTCAGGTCGATCCTTATTTCCCACGTGAACGCCCCGCAGAACGCTACGTACATGCGCGCCCGCCTTTACACGAAGCGGCTCTGCACACAGACTGCATACTGCTAACGCACAACCACGGCGACCATACCTGTATCGAGTCTATCAATAGAATTCGCACCGCCTATCCCGACGTCCGCTTTGTTGGGCCCGAGGAGAGCATCCAAGCAGTACACGAAGCCGGCGTTTCCACTGCGCAAACGCGTATCATTCGCGCCGGGGAAATGGAAAAAATTGGCTCCATGAATGCACATGCCGTATGGGCTAAACCACCCGACGGCCTCCCCGAGGATGACATAAGCCCACCCGACGTAACTCACTTAGGCTATGTTTTGGAAGCCGGAGACACGCGCGTCTATATATCCGGAGATCCCGTCAATACGTTTGGCGACCACGAAGAGCTGTTACAGCCCGTGCGCCAGCTTAAACC
>CALDFW010000006.1 GCA_937942165.1 uncultured bacterium
AGAGCGCATAAACCCTGGATTCGGCAAGAACAGAACCGGAGCGCGCACCACGCAGCACGCAGTCTATACGAGAGGTCCCGTGCAAAAGGTCGATTCGCGCATGCTCGTCGACCGAGACATGGAGCGATCGCTGCAGCGTCAAGGGCATACGCTGCGCTCGGGCACGCTGCTTGACCTAGAAAAAGCCGAAGTCTTTGAAATGAACTTTGACGATCAAACCGTTGTCCGCAGTCGAATACCGGCCCGCAGCCAAGGCGCGGCCAAGAGCGCGTCTACCCGCGACCAAGCCGTCGGTCATCCCACGTCCTTTACCCTCAGCGCGACGGGCGAGCGCTCTGCGGTCGCGGGCATTCCGTGCAGGCGCGTTATCGCCCAAATGCGAACCCGTCACGCGGCAAGCACGGAGATCCAGCGCGAAAATCGGTACACGTATGATGCCTGCATAGCTGACGCATTTGCCGGCTGGAGCGAACTGAAGGCGTTTCAAACCAGACAGGATACCAGCACGTCCTACACGACGATTGTAGGCGGCGGCTTAGATCCGCTGCGCAGTCGAGCTCAGGATATCGACCGCTTAGAAGAAGAGCTTCGGGATATGAACGCCCATCTAAACGGCTTCGCCCTGCGCTCTACTCTCACCGCTTCTGCACGTCCGAACAGCAGCGCTGGATGGTCAGAGGTATTTCGCTTGGAGAGACGCGTTAAAGCCCTGCAACACGCACCGCTACCCGACTCCGTTTTCACCGTGCCCAAAACGCTCACGCGGGTGGATAAATAGCAGATGAAGCTCCGTCGCTACGCTGCCGTATTTCTGTCTATCGGAGCGATCAGTGCGGTGCTGCTGACCCCGCTGGGTCCCTGGTCTATGCTGCGTCTGTGCACGACGCTCATCGAGCCGTGGACGCTGCGCGTGGGCACGGTAGAGGGATCGTTCTGGAGCGGAGTCACGCTGCGCGACGCTCACCTGTACGACGAAGCGCAGAGCCTGCGCCTGCGCGCCAGAAAAATCGCCCTATCGCCCTATGATCGTTCTCTCTCATTGCAGGAGCC
Source organism: uncultured bacterium (assembly GCA_937942165.1). Lineage (GTDB taxonomy): Bacteria > Latescibacterota > UBA2968 > UBA8231 > UBA8231. Next base: position 1,051 of record CALDFW010000006.1, read on the forward strand.
CCACTTATCTCTCGGGCGCTCCGAAGCAATGCCGTCAGGCCACGTCGACACCACGGAGCTTAGACTGCCCACCGCTTGGTTGCCCAGCCTGCAGGTGATCGACGGCCGTCTCGACATCGAGTTGAATCAATCTCAGACGCTGAGCGCGCGCGGCTGGCAGAGCCGCTACCGACGCGAAGCCGATGGGACGGGCTCGCTGTGGAGCGTCATCGATACGTGGAAAATCGACGGCGATTCGCTGGCGCTAGCCGGATCGCTGGCCGCCGACGTCACCCTCCATCCCACGCGGCTCATCGTAGACTCGCTGCGCGTCCCGATCCGCGTAGATTCACTCCACGCCCAGATACGCGCGTCGGGCACGCTATCGCTCCAAGCGCGACGCCTATTAGAAGCGCAGTATAGCATACGCGCCCCCGGCAGCAGCAATTCATTCTCCGCGGAAGGATCAATCACCGGCTCTCTGCGGCCCCTAAGCCTGCAGAGCAGCCCTGAGATACGCATAGCACACCGACGACTTGGGCCGCTCAACCTGCAGGCCTCTATAGATCTGGACACAGCGCAGGTACGCGTAGACCCTCTGCACATAGGCGGAGCAGAAGGCACTCTGAGTGGCCGCATCGTCTATGCACTTCCAAACGACAGCCTCTGGATTGACCTACGGGCTGAACGCATCGCGCTCAGTCAAATCGACACCAACCTGGCGGGACGGGTCGGCGGCACGCTGCGCGCCCAGTTTGACCTGACCGGGCAGCGCTACCTAGCGGAGAGCACGCTCGCCATAAACGACCTAGCGTGGGCCCAAGGTCAGCCCTTTGACGCAACGCTGCACGCTCGACACGAGTACGACGGTGCCACGCTGCTCGCGTTTAACGCTGCACCGATCAGACTCGAGCTCCGCGGCCGGTCCGATCTGAGCGGAGACTACGACCTTCAGGCCGAAGGCCAGCTCATACCGGCAGCCCTCTTCGGACTCGATATGTCACCAGTCACCCTGCTCGGAACGCTCCGTCCCGACACGCTGCGCTGGACCGCCCGCGCGGCCGAACTGTCGTTTTTAGAGGGTGCGACGTTCGGTCCACTGCGCGCCGAAGCCGCTCTATCGCCGTCGGGTCACGGCCAGGTCGACGTATCCATAGAAGACGATCTGGCGATTGGATATGGGCGCTTTGACCTGAACGGAGACCGCGCAGATTCCCTGAGCATCGCCGTGCGGGCACTGCCCCTAAACCGCCTATACCCAGATGCCGAGGGCCTCCTATCGTTTGACCTGTCGGCCGCGACCCCTTGGACGCGCGACGGTTTGAACGTTCATATCGAAGGGCACGCGCAGGACGTTGCCTATGCCCAGTGGCGCGGAGGCAACCTGACGGGCCAAGCGCACTGGAGCGGCAATCGGGGCAGCGGCCAGCTCAGCGCCCCTCACGCACGCGCCGATATTTCCGTCGACAGCGCGCAAACTGTTCTTGCTCACGTTACTCTGAGCGGCCCGCAGATCCGCACCGCGACGGAAGCCACACTCGTCCTTTCGGGTAATCTGTCTCTGAGCGGCCCTTTACAAAACCTGCGCGCCAGTCGAGCTCAGCTGGCGTTGGACACGCTTGTATTCCAATATGGGCGTGCGCGCATCGCGTCGTACACACCTTTTCAGGTGCACGCCAACGAGGGCACAGCCACTCTTGCTCCGGTGCGCTTGCATACGTCGGCAGGCCCGCTGCACCTGGCGGGTATGACCACCGTAGACACCCTATCTATCAGCGCGGACTGGCCGCAAATCGATCCGCAGATGCTCATGCCAGCGCTGAGCGCAGAACGGGGCACTGGCCATATCGGGCTGTCTGGCACTCCGGCACGGCCTGAGGCCGCGGGATGGATCGACCTACGGGCCGTGTCCGTAGACACGCTCCTGCTGGGCGATGTGCGCGCAGACTGGAGCCTGCGCGATACCCTCCGTGCGAACGCAGTCCTCCAGCAGCGCGGCAGATCGGCTGCACGGCTCGACGTGGATTGGCCCATCGTTCAACCAGATCCATCCAATGCCCGAGGCCGCATTGCGCTGCGCGTCGATACGCTCTCCCTGCGCGCGCCACTTACCTATGCGCTGAACCGGCCAGCGCGCGGCCAGCTGAGCCTCCGCTCCGACCTGAGCCCCCTCTTAAAGGAAGGCCTTCCCCTGTGGGCACCGGGTGCGCTGCTCGGCGATATACGCATTGACGACCTCAGCATAGAAACGCACGCGCAGAGCTATCCCATTCACGTAAAGCTGAACCCAGGCGCCCAGCTTCGCGCCCGTGACGCAGGGCTGGCACTTGAATCGCTGGATTTACATATCCGCCGCTACGACCGCAATACAGAAGCCTTCCTACCCGCTGGCACACTCGATTTAAAGGGCCTCCTACCGACATCAGATACCGGTTCGGCCCAGCTACTCGTACGCGACTTAGACCTTTTACTCTTCGGATTCACGGAAGGTCATCTGGACGTAAAGGGACAGTTCACCGGCACGCCAAGCGACCCGCATCTGTCCGTCCACATGGATGCCCAGACCACGGATCTAGGCCACATAGGGGGCACGCTAGTTGGCGATCGCGTGGGAGCCCGCTGGGATCTGCAGTGGGCCACTCCTCTGGAGGACAGACTCGCGGTCACGGGCAGTCTGCCGTGGGACCCGACGGCCGGACGCATCAACTGGGGCAACGGGATCGCGACTGCGCATGCCGACAGCATTGATTTAAGAGCGCTCTCCCCCCTTCTCACAGACGTCGATCTGCTCTCCGGCCACATCGCGGGTCGAGTGCAGGCACGCGGACTCGATTCAACAATGAGTCTGAGCGGCCAGGTTGGCTTCAACGGCGTCCAATGGGCCCTGCTCGACGTGGAACCCGCCTACCTCCTGCCCGATGGGACGATTGACTTTGCCGGCAGGCAGGGCACGTTGAACGGTTTCAGCGGGGGAAAGACGGATGCCTATGACACCTTTGCACTGAGTGGACAGCTCGAGCTCGCCAGCTTTGCAGCCCCTCATTTTGATCTATCGCTGGAGACCCGCGGCATAGACCTGCGCTACGAAGATCTCTTTCACGCGGACGATGTTGACATCCAGCTGCGCATAGACGGCAGCGCGCGTCGTTCACGGCTAAGCGGCAACGCAGTGCTCGACGCGCCCGTTGCCGAACCCGTGTTGGTCATCCTCAACGCGCCGCCCGTTCCCCCGCCCCCGCCGGCGCTGCGCGACGCATTCCTCGAGAACATGGAACTCGACGTGCAAATGGAGCTGCGCGACCTGCAGGTAGACAGCGACCTAACTACGGCCAAAGCCTCGGGCGGCGTCGGGATTTCCGGCACGTTCTACAAACCCGTCTTCCAAGGGGATATCACCCTCGACGAGGGCAAGCTATACCTACTCAATCGCTCGTTTGATCTCAGCCAAGGACGCATCGTCCTCAACGGCCTCGTGCCAACGCGCTCTCTGCTCGAAGTGGCCTACGACCCCCTTGAGCTCAACCCAGAGCTGGACCTGCGCGCCGCGACGCAGGTTGTTGATCGCGGCGATGCCGACCGCAGTTATACCGTGACAATGAGCCTACAGGGACCCGCGCAGAGCGCGGCTCCACGCTTTGAATCGACGCCCGCGCTAAGCTTTAACCGAATTGTCAACCTGCTGGCCTTTGGCACGACGGACGTCAACGATTTCAACTACGGCACTGCGCTGAGCACGGCTGCTATCCGCCTGCTGAGCAAGCGCGTAGAAAAGGTCGGACTCGACGAATTTGCCGTCTTACCTTCGAGCTCTATCATGGGCGTTGAGCAGGGGGAACCCGCGCTGCGCATGGGCAAGTTTGTCGACATACCCTTTGCCATGTGGGTGCGCTACGAAGCGGCCATCAGCAATATGAGCCAGGGCGAAGTGCGCATCGAGCACCGTCTCAACTCGATCTTTACAGTAACCGGATCAGCGCAGAGCGAATACGATCGCTACGGGCTGGGCGTCGGCCTACAAAAGGAATTCTGATGAGAGGGATCGCCCTGTGCGCACTCGTGCTCATCGCCCTTCCCGCTCGGGCCGAATGGACCGCCCTTTCAGCGCGTCAAGCGGAGGGCATGCAGGTCGAACGCATCCGCTTTTCCTACAGCGGTGAAAAGCTCATACTCAACCGAATGCTCCGCGCGGCCATGCGCACCAAAGAAGAAGGGACCTTTGGCCGGCGCGTTTTCAACGAAGATCTGGTGAGCATCACCAACCTCTACCGGAGTCGCGGCTACCGCGAAGCCCGCATAGCGCGCAAGCGCATTGAGACGGACGGCAGGACAGAGCGCGTCCGCCTGCTAATAGAAATTGACAACGGTCCGCTGTGGACGGTGCGCGCCGTGCACCTGCGCGGCGCAGCAGATTTCCCAGAAAATGAACTCCTAGCGCACATACCGCTCGCGACCGGCGCGCCCCTAGACTACGGCGACGTCTTGGAAGGTGAGCGCGCGCTACAAACCTACCTCAACCACCGGGGATATCCGCACGCTCGCGTGCGCAACACGTGGGTAGATGAAGATGGACACGCGCACAGCGCCACCGTCTTGTTTGAAGTGGACGCCGGAGCGAAGATGTACTTCGGCGACGTGCGCATAGAAAGCGAAGAGAGCCTACATACGCGGCCCAGCCTGATCCACCACTACCTGAGCTTCGATTCGGGCGACCTATACGACCCTGAAAAAATAGCCGAGAGCCGCAGCCAACTAGCCCGAACAAACCTGTTCCGCTCCGTTTACTTTTCAACGCCAACCCCAGACGATGGCGACAGCACGCAGACGGTTGTCATACAGCTTCAGGAACGCAAGTATATCCAGCTAGGCAGCAACTTATTCGTAAACAGTACGGGAACGAGCATAGAGCCCCGAATGACGGGCAGCCTCCAGCACGGCAACTGGCTGGGCCGCGGCATCGACTTAGGGCTCAATACCAGCTGGGGACAGCCGTTACAGGGCGCGACCTTTTCCTTTACGGAAAACGACGTATTGAGCAGCGACATTGATCTCGTCCTCTCGGCCGGTATAACGGACGAGTGGAGCCGGAAGATCGTTTCGGGCAACGCAGGTGATCCCCGTCAGTTCGACCTGCTTACTACCTATGACTCCGTGCTCAACGGCCTCTTGCTCTTTGGCGGCGCGCTGGCGGCCAACGAATACATCAATACCGTTACCTACGACTACGCGTCGGTAGAGCGCCTGTGGCAGGTACGCGGAACGCTGTCCAAGACGTGGAACAGACTCTACCAGGGGCAACTAGCCGTCTCTTGGATGCGTGCGCGCAACCGGCCCGACCGGGCCGAGCCCATTTCCTATGCCCCAACGCTAGACTGGACCGACGATGCGCCAGCCGACGCGATACCAAACGACTATTTCGCCGGCAATATACCCGTTGACGACCTCTGGCGAGCTATCTTAACTGAGCGTTCGCGCTCGGTCAGCCTCACCTCCGAACTGCTGCGCGACACGCGCGA
>CALDFW010000007.1 GCA_937942165.1 uncultured bacterium
TCATATTTATGGACGTGCACATGCCCGTTCTAGATGGGCTACAGGCTACGGAGAAAATACGGCGAAAGTACAGTGCCGACGAGCTTCCGATCATTGGAGCAACCGCCGATGCGCTTGGCGAAGAGCGCGAGGTATGTGTTCAGGCGGGCATGAACGATGTCTTGATTAAACCCTTTACGCGAGAGCGCTTACTCAGCATCCTGTCGGCGTGTACGCGCCGAATCTGAGCCTGCAGCAGCACGCTCTACAATTTCCCATTCTCATAGAAGGTCAAATTGAGTGCGGGCGTTCCGTGCTCGATGGCAACGGAACCCCCACCACTATAGCCTACCTATCTCAGCAAGAGCATTTTACGCGTTAACCGACTGCGCTCTTTCCCGTCGATATAGCTCAACTCATAGAAATATACGCCCGTAGCAACCCGGTGTCCTTGGGCATCTACGCCGCGCCACAGCGCTTCGTAGCGACCGGCCTGATGTCGACCGTCGACCAGGGTAACGACGTGCTGTCCAGCCAGATCGAAGATCTGTAGTTGGACCTGGCCCGCCGCCGTTAGTTCGTAGGGTATGAGCGTTTCCGGGTTGAAGGGGTTGGGATGGTTCTGACCCAGCGCATAGCGGGTTGGTTGGGCCTCGCTCTCCTCTTCGACGGACGTTGGTAATATGCCCGATTCATCTTCTACCGTGAACGCCTGAGGAGACTGCGTGCCGCTCATAAAGAACAGGGGATCGCTCGTCGCACTCAGGCGATCTTCGCCCAGCGCTATGCGCCACAAATTGGCGGCGTAGGTGTCTCCTTCTTCGTCCCAGTATTCAAAAACCACTTCGCGATCGTTGTTGATAAAGCGAGGGAAGGTAAAGATCGCATCTGGAAAAGCGACTATGCTACCCGCAGCGCCGGCACATCGATCCACGACGTTAATAGACGTTTGTAGTGCGTTTTCGTCTACGACTTCGTACAGCAAGCGACAGTCGTTTATTTGGCCATCGACAATTTCACCGGAGAACGACGGATTGGCTAAGTGCAGTCCCGGCGGTAGGGGAGGCGACCAAGAAGTGATGACCTCATTGCTGGGGTTGACGACTTTGATGTCCCAAAAGTCAAAGGTTCCACCGTCGATACCGGCCAGGCTATTATACGAGTCGAAGACGACGTACTGGCCGGTTGCATCCCACTGTATCGCATCGGCAAAGCGCGTTGCGTCCGTGACTACGTTGGAGGCCGTAGTGGTATGGTAGAGCTTGATCGCCTTGTTGTTGTCGGCGTTTTCCAGGTCAAAGTAGAACAGGGTCGAATCTTCGTATACCGTTGTTGCAATCAGCCTATTGCCGTCGGGCGATAGGGCGATCGAGCTCCAGTCTCCGTCGTCGTTGAGGACCTCTTCCCCTTCGCCGTCGCTCCCGATAAAGCGCAGGTTGTTATCGCTGTCGATAAAGAGCAGGAACTGGCCGTGCTGAGGCGCCGTGATCGCGTTGCCCGTTCCGGCAAATACCTGCGTATCTGTGAGCAGCGTGCGGTAGGGCGGTTCGTTGGGATCGACGCCCGGCTTGGCGATAAACAGGCTGTTGTCTCCGTCCCCGGTCGCGCCGACAGAGGCCACCCAAAAGTTGCGCCCGTCGATCGGCGCCGGCGTTTCCTCAACGGGCGTCTCGGTTTCTTCCGTCTCTTCTCCGCCTGGCACGACGATGCCGACCGCGTCAAAGGCGCTGCGCACGGCGGCCAGCACCTGCGGGTCGTCGGCGTAGAGGTCGGTGGCGGATCGCTCGGCCGCTAGGCGACAGTCGACAAAGTTGCTTGTCTGCGTCAGATAGTTGGTGAGCAGATGGTAGTAAATCTGCGCCGTGCGCTCTCGGCCAATGGCATCGGCGATGAGGAACGCAGCTCGGTTGGGAATGCCGCTGTTTATATGCACGCCGCCGTAGTCTTCGTCCTCAGACAGCTCGGCAAATTCATCCATGTGCGCCGGCTGCCAGCCGTTGGCGTGGTCGCCGTTGTGGGGATCCTCCAAGTTGCGCAGCGCGCCAGAGGGAAAGTAGGCTTCTTTGACGATATCTTCGCCGATCAGCCAGTCGTCATCGTCAATCATGGCGCCAAAAACATCGGCGATCGACTCGTTGAGTGCGCCCGGCTGAAAGCGGTATTCGAGGTTGGCCGTGTGTTCAATAATACCGTGTGCCATCTCGTGTGCGGCAACGTCTAGGCTGCCCGACAGCGGTTCAAACACGTCCCCGCCGTCGCCGTAGGCCATGTAAACGCCGTTCCAGTAGGCGTTGGCCATCGGCTCGCCGTCTTCTTCCGTTACGTGCACGACGGAAATCATATTGCCGCCGACGCCGTTGATGCCGTTGCGGCCGTGGACGGTGTAAAAGTAGTCGTAAATTTTGGCCATATTGGCGTGGGCCGACACGGCTGCAGGATCGTCAAATTGGTTTGTGCTGCTGGTCAAGGCCGACAGGTATTCACCGTCGGGCTGCAGCGTCCAGCGCAGGTTGGCGTTGTCGACGATATTGAGCGCGTCCCCGGAGAAGATGGTGGCGTCGAGCAGATAGAAATCGCCGTCGCTCTCAAACGTGTTGAGCGAGACTTCCTGTCCGCTCAGGTCGACGCCCGATCCGACGGCGGGGCCGTCCGTGGGCGAGTATTGGTAGTGGTCGAGCACCTCTCCGCTGAGCGCGTCGACAAAGTAGCGCCAGCGCTCGTAGGTATTTGGACGCATCTCTACTTTCCAGACCAGATGCGGCGCGCTGTTTGGCGTTTCACTCCAGATGTATAGCTCGGAGCTAGGTCCGTCGTAAGAGAGCAGTGCCCGCGCCTCTTCGCCTAGTGGTTGCACCTCTTTTCCATAGGTAGCTAGAGCCTGCGCGACGGCCTGCGAAGGCAAGACAGTGGGATCTGTGCTGGCCAGGCGCGTCGGCGTGGGCCGGTAGCGACCGTTAATGGCAAAGAGGCCTTCGTCGCCGCTTACGTGACCCACCAAGGTTGCGCCCCAGACGGGCACGTTTCTGTAGTGCTGCGCAAACGCAATGTGCTGGCGGCCGGCTGCGTCCGTGCTCGTGCGCTGCTCAACGAGTTCCAGGCGCGGCTGGTGCAGGTTAAACAGGCCGGCATGGGCTTCTACAAAGGTGAGGACCTGCTCTGTGCCGGACAGGCCGGTTGCTCTCTTGGCCGCACTCGATCTGCCCTTGATTTGCATAAAGATGGGGGTTTGGGTGTTCTCGTCGACCCATAAGTCCCACTCGTCCTGCGCAGATACAGCGACTTTACCCGACCCCGTTCGCGTGGGTAGGACCAGCGATTGTCCACCCGACAGCGTCTGGTGACGGATGGCAGATGAGGGTTGGCCAACTGCAGTGCTCGCGCTGCCAAATGCCCCCAGGTTGAGCGACCGGGCTGCGCCCACCGCGGGCGCGGTGCGCCCGATCTTAGACGTTTTGTTTGTGAATCCCCAAGCCTGTTCTGCCGGGAGGGTGCCCAACAACAGGACAGACGACAGCCCCACCGCATGTAGAATGGATCGATTTACCATGGTTGTGCTCCTCTTATCGTTGGGCACTATTTAGGGATGATTTACGATTGGCCAATATGGCTAAATTACCGGTGTGCAACAAGATGTTTGGCCTGCTTTAGTCCTGTTTCACAGAGAAAAACAGCCCCTACCAGAAGGGATGTATTTCCCGAGCTTCTCATGGGAAGTCGGCGTTGCGTTCTTCGTAAAGATAGGGTAAAGTGCTCGCTGCCTTAGGGCGTCTGTCCCGATTGACGCCCCCGTTGTGTTCTGCCTATACTTGCCGTCCAAAGGAGATCCTATCGTGCAGAGACCAACCGAGCGCAAGGCGTGCTCAGATGCGGGCGCCTTCTCCCAACTGGGATGGACAGGCCGTCCATCGCTGCGACCTTTCCGTGGTTGAGTCTATCGTCCTATCAGCGGCCGAGCGCTCCGCCGAGCGCCTGAGCGACGCGCACGCCCAGCGGGCGATTGCCGCCGTCCGAGAGGCGGGCGTCGTCGTGCTCGAAGACGCCGTTGACGAGGCGGCGCTTGACGCGCTGCACGAGCGCCTGCTGACCGATACGCACGCGCTGGTAGCCGCTCGCGACCGCGGCGATTCTATTCCGGGCTGGAAGCGCGGTCACCTGCAGCAAAAGCCCCCGCACCATCCGCCCTATATCTTTCGCGACGTCGTCGCCAATCCCTTTGCCATACAGGTAACGCACGGCGTGCTGGGCGACGGTCTGTTTAATTCATTCTATAGCGGCAACACCAATCTGCCCGGCAGCGAAGTGCAGCCC
>CALDFW010000008.1 GCA_937942165.1 uncultured bacterium
AAACGCAATGTATGAGACGGGCTAGCCGGCCAGCGCGCGCATCGTCTCGACGCATTTGGTCAGCGCCGGCACGGGGTTTTCCACGTCGGCTTCGTACTCGATAACGGCCATGCCGTCAAAGCCGCCCTCTTCTAGCGCACCGACAAAGGCCTTCAGGTCTAAGTTGCCCTCGCCGACGACGACGTCTTCCCACATGCCGTCGCGCCCAAAGACAAAATCCTTGTAGTGAACGCCATAGATATGGCCGGCAAAATCTTTGGCCCACTTTACTGGATTGCCCTGATGCGGACCGATCTGCATAGCCCACGCCGTATCAATGCACAGCCCTACTTCCGGCGCGCCGAGACCGACCAGATGGTTGAGCACGCTCGGTTGACCGCCAAAGTGGTAGCCGCCGTGGGAGTGGATACCGACGCGAATGCCGAATTCGCGCGACCAGCCGCGCACCTGGGCAAGGGCCTTGCCGTAGGTCTCTAGCTGAAAGTGACAGGAAATATGCTTGGCGCCGGCCAGGGCCGCACACTCGAAAAAGTCGCGGTCCGAGTCTTGACCCGTAAAGGTCTGCACGCCAATAGACACAATGTCGACGCCCTTGTCATTGTATGTTTTAACGATGTCCTTCCACCCTTCGGGATCGTTAAAGTCGGCGTGCACGGCGCACACCTCTATGCTCTGTACGCCAATGTCGAGGACCTTCTGGGCCACGTCGGCGTTGTCCTTAAAGTGGCGAAAGCAAAAGCTCTGCACGCCATAGTCTAGTGCTGCACTCATGGAAGAGTTCCTTTCAGTGTATTGGTTTGTCATGGATCTACAACGGGCTAAAAAACGCCTTTGGCGCGTTTAGAGCAAGCCGAGAAGGCGGCGCACTGCCGGTATGCGCAAACGCCGGGCAATACGTAAATTCACGCACGATCCGACCCCACATCCCCTCGCGGAGAATACGCTATGTCCAGAGATATTATGCTGCTCATCGGCCAGTCCAACATGGCCGGGCGCGGCCTGCCAAACGAAGTAGATCCCATCGCCGACGGGCGCATCGAAACCTTCCGAGACGGTCAGTGGCAGACGGCCGTCGAGCCGCTACACAACGACAAGGAAACGGCCGGCATTGGCCTGAGTATGTCCTGCGCTAGCGCCTATTTGGAGGCCTTGCCCCAGGCGCGCATCGGCCTCGTGCCGGCCGCCGTAGGCGGCACGCCGCTGAGTCGATGGATGCCGGGCGAAGATCTCTACGAACGCGCCCTCGGCATCGCACGGGAAGCGCTTGGAGACGGTGCACTCAAGGCCATTCTTTGGCACCAGGGAGAGACGGACGCACAGCACCTCGAGCTAGCGCAGAGCTACGGTCAGCGTTTAGCTGAAATGGTGGGCACCCTGCGCCAGGCGCTCGACGCAACCGACGTGCCCTTTGTAGTCGGCGGGCTGGGCGACTTTCTCGCGGTTCATCCGACCTGCATACACTACGGACTCGTCAACGACGCCCTGCAAAACCTGAACGTGGATCGATGCGGCTTTGCCAGCGCGGAGGGCTTGGGAGAGTTCGACGGTATCCACTTCAACTCGGCTGCGCTACGCATCTTGGGCCAGCGCTACGCGACCGAGCTGCTGCGACTCGTCGGGGCATAGAACGCTCAGGCCACGCGCACCAAGCGCTTGCCCGTGTTGTCCCCCTGCAGCATGCCGATAAAGGCGGCCGGCGCGTTTTCCAACCCGTCGACAACATCCTCTCTGTACGACAGCTTGCCCTCTTGCACCCATCCGGCCAGCGCGCGGAGCGCCTCGGCGTAGCGTTCGGCAAAGTCGAAGACGAGAAAGCCGCGCATGGAGAGACGCTTCGTTATAAAGAGCCACGTTTGGCGCAGACCCCGCTCCGGTCTTTTGAGATTGTACTGCGAGATCTGGCCGCAAACCGAAATGCGCGCACCCGTATTGAGCTGCAAAAAAACGGCGTCCGAGATCGAACCACCGACGTTATCAAAGTAGACGTCGATGCCGTCGGGACACAGCGGGGCCAGCGCCTCTCCGTAATCGGCGGCCGTCTTGTAGTTAAAGCCACCTGCAAAGCCCAGCTCGTTGCAGATGTAGTCGACCTTGGCATCGCTGCCGGCCACGCCGACGGCGCGACAGCCTTTGATCTGCGCGATCTGCCCGACCAGCGAGCCCACGGCACCGGCTGCGCCCGAAACGACCACCGTCTCTCCCGCGCGCGGCTGCCCTACGTCGAGCAGGCCAAAGTAGGCCGTCATGCCGGGCATGCCCAACACGCCCAATGCCGTAGAAATGGGCCCTAGCCGCGGATCCACCTTATGCGCCTCCTCGCCGCGCGCGACCCCGTGCGACTGCCAGCCAATCGAGGCCTGCGCCACGTCGCCCTCGGAAAAATCGGGATGGCGCGAGGCCACCACGTCGCCGACCGCGCCGCCGACCATGACCTCGTCGAGCTCGACGCCGGGCGCGTACGAAGCGCCGGAATTCATGCGACCGCGCATATACGGATCCACCGATAGGAAGCGCGTCCGGATCAAAATCTCGCCTTCCTGTAGGTCCGGTATAGGCGCCGTTTCCAAGCGAAAATTGTCTCCTGTTGGAACGCCCTGCGGCCGCGAGGCCAGCACGATGCGTCTGTTTTCCTCAGACATGATATACCCCCCTGAGCGTCAGGCAGCGCCGCATTAATTCCACTGGTCGACCCCCAGCAGCTTTTTGCCCAGCGGCGTCAGCTCGGCCGTCTGCTGCTTCTCTTTCTCCCACGCGCGCGGGTCCCCCGGCCAGTTGGGCATGGGACGGCGCTCCTGCCACGAGGCCACGCGCGCCTGACGCGCCGCTTCGTCGTCGGTGCGCGCCGGGCTCATGGTGATATACTGGGCGAGGCGCGGCTTGTCCGAGGTATTGTGGCCGTTGCCGTGCGCCAGCAGACGGTGCCAAATCAGCAGGTCGCCCGCCTTGCCGGGAATCGACCTCACGTCTAAGCCCGTCAGATCGGGATGGTGCGGGTTGCGATCCTCCGGCTGCGTCTTCACCCATTCCTCAAAGGTGTTGTTAAAACCCGGCACGCACTGAAAGCCACCCTGATCTTCCGCCGTATCCGTCAGGTAGAGCACGCCCTGCACGCCAAATTGAATGGGCTGCTGCGAGGTATCTAAGTCCCAGTGAATCATACCGCGATTGTTCCAGTCGGGCTTATCCTCACGCGCCGGCGGTTTCATATTGGCCCGGTCGAGCGAGACCCACAGCTTCTCCTCCCCCCAAATCTCGGCAAAGGCCTGATGCACTCTGGGGTGCTGTCGGTTGTCCCATATAGCCTGGTGCTGGTACATCTCTACCATGCCGCCCGCTGATATAGGCGAGCAGCGATTGTCCCGCGTGAAGGGCTTGTGCTTATACCATGTCTCGGAATCCTCTGGATCCATATCCAAGAACCACCAGATCGCCTCGACCATGCGATCGAGATTTTCCTGAGGCACGGCGTTGGGAATGATTACATATCCGTTCTCTTCCCAGAAAGCCCGGTCTGCTTTGCTCAATACGGTCATCGTACGCGCTCTCCTTGCGTTTTCTTCAGTCTATATCCGCCGCTTCTAACAGCGGCAGCGCTTCGTCTTTTTCAGATAGCAGAGGATTTTCCATCGGCCAATCTATGCCAATGGCCGGATCGTCCCAGCGCACGCCTCGATCCAGCGTCGGCGCGTATTCGGCCGATACCTTGTAGGTGAAATCGACCTCTTCGCTCAGCACGCAGAAACCGTGTGCAAACCCGGCGGGGATGTAGAACATCTGTCCGTTTTCCTCCGTTAGCGAAACGCCCTGCCACTGGCCGAAGGTCGGCGAGTCGCGTCGGATATCTACGGCCACGTCAAAAATCGCACCGCGCACCACCTTGACCAGCTTGGCCTGCGCCTCGGGCGCTTTCTGGAAATGCAGTCCGCGCAGCACGCCGCGCACCGAGTGCGAAAAATTGTCCTGCACGAAATCGTCGTCTAAGCCATTGTCGATAAATTCCGAGCGCTTGTAGGTCTCCATAAAGTAGCCGCGCGCATCTTGGAAGGCGCGCGGGGTAATGAGCACGAGATCGGGAATATCCAATCGCTTAAAATCAAACGGCATGCGTTCTATCCTCCGTATACAGTCTGTATCAACGCACGTATATAGCCAATGGCGTAGGCTTTGCCATACAAATTGTCGTGGTGGGGAAAGTGCGGCGTGTGATCCATCATATAGGGTCCGTTAAAGCCGTTGTCGCGATAGGCCTCCATCGCTCGCTTCATATCCACCTCGCCCTCATCCATAAACACTTCTGTAAAGCGCGGCAGCTGTCCGCGCACGTTGCGAAAGTGCACCCAGGCAATCTTATCGGCTGATGCCATCTCGGCGATGGCGTCGTAAATGC
>CALDFW010000009.1 GCA_937942165.1 uncultured bacterium
AACGATGACGTTCAGATTGCACTCGAGTTGCACTACAGAGGCTTAAGTGACTGTAAACACTGCAAGTATGGAAATCTCTCACGCCGGTAACACGGGTGCGGAGCGAATCCCGTACGGGCTACCAAAATCTGCCGCGCTTCCTCTTCTTGAGGGCGCGGCTGTTTTTATATGTTTTCAATGCATTACCTGCTCACCAGCAACAGGCCGCGGAAAATACCTCACTCTCATAAGTCGATTACGTTATATTATGAATCATGATCGATCTAGTCATAGAAAACCAAGCGGCCCTCTACCAGATTTGTGCAAAATATCGCGTACGTCGACTTGAGCTGTTCGGATCGGCTTTGGATGGAAACCGGTTCGATCTTTCCGCCAGCGACATGGATTTTCTCGTAGAATTCCTTCCGCTGAAAACGGGTCAACGCGCCGACACCTTCTTTGGCCTACAAGAAGCGCTAGCAACACTTTTCCAACGGCCCGTAGACCTAGTAATGACCAAGGCAATAAAAAATCCGTATTTCCTACAGGCGATAGACCGAGAGCGAAAAGTGCTTTATGCGGCTTGAATCCCAAAAACTGTTGGAGGATATACGACAAGCAGCCGTATTGATCGAAACGTTTACACAGAACAAATCCCTGCAACATTACACAGAAGATCCATTATTGAGCTCCGCTGTTGAACGCCAGTTTGAAATAATTGGCGAAGCACTTAATCGCCTTGCGCGAGTGGATTCAAATACAGTAATCGAGATCGACAACTACGAGCGCATTATCAGTTTCCGAAACATGCTGATACACGGGTACGATGTTGTAGACGACGAAATTGTCTGGGACATTGTGACCGATTACTTGCCGGCTCTCCAGAAAAAAGTCGTCGAGTTGCTAAATCAGTAAGATGGACTATACCGAGCATTAGTGAATGCTCTACGGCCAAGGCATACGATCATTCAACATGCTCCATATAGAGTTTATACACCAGACATTCGCCAATATTTGACCTTCCAATGGTGAAACACGGGCGCGGAGCACATCCAATGATTACAGATCAAGAGCTAGCCCAGTACGAAACGCAGGGCGCCGTCACCATCGACGGTCCCTTCTCAGAGGCGGAACTCGACCGCGCCGAAGCGGCCTGGGACAGCCTCAAAGCGAGCGGCGACCCGCCCTACACGCACCCCGACTACGTCGATGTGATTCAGCATCCCTATTTCGAGGAAATCGCTAAGAAGGTCCTGCGCGCTCAGGCCGTGCACCTGTGGTGGGGTCTAGCGCCGCACGAGCGCGGCCCGACGGAACCGCCCTACGCCGACTACGGCGAGCAGTGGGCGCGCGGCTGCCACGTCGATATACAGGCTACCTGGGAGGATTTTACCGCTACGCCGCGACGGATGCGCGCCGAGCTGTGGTTTTGGCTCAACGACGTGCCGGTAGACCGAGGTGCCATGCGGATTCTACCCGGCAGCCATCGACCCATTATGGAACATTGGAGTCGCGTGCTAACGCCGGAGCACAAAGCGCAGCTGCCGCGCGTGCACGGCTTGCAGCCCCCCCCTGTATCCGAAGGGCAAATTGCCTATCCCGAATACGTGCCCAACCTAGGGGACACCCCCTGGGTTGAGCAAGAACCAACGCCCTTTACCGCAAAGCGCGGACAGATCCTAATTCTATGTAGCGCCGGCTTGCACTCGGCCTGGCAAAACGAAGACGACGTCCCGCGCAAAGCCATGGGCACTGCGTGGATTGCCTCCGGCGTCCCCTGCGGCTTGCCCAAAAATCAGCGCGAGGGCGTCCTAGATTTTTTCCCGCAGCTAAAAGAGCAGCTCCGCCCCGAACGCGCCCACATCGTCCCTGACAATTTCACCTGGCTGCACGAGAGCGATTACGAACCGAAGTGGCCCGAAACGTTTATGCCTGACCAACGTTAGACAGCTTGCAAAGCGTGCGCGTCTCTCTTGGACAATACTCGGCGCTTCGCGTCAAGAGAAATTATCCGGATGATGCCTCTCCTCCATTCACTTTCCACCCTGGCATCGAAATATCAAAGCGGCGCTCTGGCGCATAAATCTGTTCGCCCTCGGGATAGCTATTGTCCTGCGTTACGATGTAGACAGATCCCTCGTGCACGTAGACGATCTCATCGCGAGCGTCGCCCACCACATCTTCGTTGAATCCATACGCCCAATCAAACGGCAGCCCTTCGCACACCGGACGCACCACCTTGCGGCCCTGCGCGTCATAGAAGCCGAAGGCCTCCTCTGAAGAATAGAGGTAGAGCAGTTCCTCGCCGTCGCCCGACCAGTTGACGGGGGGTCCCCCCTGGCTGATCGTGTCCGGCTCGAACCGCATCAGCGGATCGCCCTGACCGCTCACCAGATTCAATATCCCGTAGTTTTCCCAGCGATTGCCCATCCACATTTCCAAGCCCGGCAGATCCGGCCGAAAATTCCCCGCATGGATCCCCTGCACATGACCATACCGATGATGCTTCAACAGAGCCCCAGTCCGCGCATCCACCAGAAAGAAACCCGGATCGCTGCCGGCAATACCAATCTCGGGACCGTTGCTCTCATCTCCGTCCAACTCCCCAAATGCGGCGTGGTCGACGTGCCCGGCCCCTCCTGAATCTTCAATGTATTCCGCGCCTTCCATCAGCCACAGCAGGTTGCCATCTCCATCGTACAGCTGATATCCCGGCAGGATCTCATCGCGTCCATCCCCATCCACGTCGTAAAACCACATATACATCCCATACCA
>CALDFW010000010.1 GCA_937942165.1 uncultured bacterium
ATACGCCGACCAGCGGGGGCTAGGACGATGTCAGGTCTCGTTGGAACCGGGAGATCTTTACTTTTTTAACACGCGCCTAATCCACGAGGTGCCGGCCATTGCCGGAGACCAAGCGCGGGTGGTGCTGGCCGTTTTTATTGGATATTCACCGGATGATGACGAAGTGTTGGTTTGGTCGTAACGCCGGCTTAGCCACTGGCTGCTCGTTAGCGCATACTCCAGACCGCAGCCGTCCCAGGCCTCGACCGAGTCACTGTGGTAGGTATCTGCGGCAGCAATATCGGCCGCTGCTGGGCTCAAGGACGTTCCAATCGCGCGCGCAGTTCCTCGTACCCACCTGCGTTAATCGCGTTCTCAAAGCCCATATCTAAAAGCGTCTTCTGTGCAACTCCTGAACGACGACCGCTGCGACAGTAGAGCACGATCTCACGGCTCTTATCATCGGTTAACTCTCCGATGCGAACGCCTATTTCTTCATAGGGTATGTGCTTAGCCCCTTCTATATGGCCACTGTCAAATTCTTCTGCCGTACGCACATCAACTAGCAGTGCTTCCTCGCTGAACGACCACTCACTACTCTCTGCGTTCGGCTCCATTGCACATCCCCACACCAGCATAAGTGACAAGACAAGCAGGACACTCAGTTCCATCGGTATCTCCTCTATTCTGCAACGCTCTCTATGTATATCCATCTCTATTTTTACTGTACTCGATAGCTAAGATATTCGCGCAGTGTGTGAAAATAGACGAACGCGCTACCTTCCACGCATTACTCATACGGCAGATAGAATTGCTTTTTCAGTCTACAAAAACGACCCGATGAGTTGCTTGCCAAGTCTCACCGCGCACGCTCATTACATAGATGCCCGCCCCTAGGTCACTCCTCAGGCTCACCGCGGGACGGCGCGCGTTCATAGACTGACTGTATACGCGTTGACCAACCACGTTATAAAAGGTAACCTGAACTCGATCTTCTGGCAGCGGACGATCAAAGCTCATCCACAGCACGTCCCCACTTCGCTGTGGATTGGGATAAACGCGCATATGAACAACCTCTCGGTCTTGTTCGAGAGCGCTATATGTATCTCTACCCGTAAACAACTGCTCGGCAAGTGCAAAGGCTTTCTGCCCCACCCAAGCCCCGACTAACCGCCCCGGCATATCGTCGGACGGCGGATGAATACCTCCCCAAATGCGCGACAGGCTGCACTGATCCGCGGCATCTTTATAAGTAGCCCACTGCAGCACAACGTCTACGCTAGGCCCCTTTTCAAAGGTGAGGAAAACGTCGCGCTGAGCCCGAAAAGAGGCCATACCGCCGGGAAAAAATGTATCGCCTGTAAAGAGAGCCAGCACCTCGGCGGCCGCTCGTGAATAGGTTGAATGGCCGGAGATATATCCCGCAAAGGGAGGCGTAACAAATGAAGATCGTTGATAAGGCCACCAATCTTCTGCGCGGATCCACCCTACACCAGCCACTTCTTCTTCTGGGTTTTCCACATAGTTGGGACCGCGCCATGCCCAAAACTTTATTTTACCTACGTGTTCATCCGCACTTCCTGCGAGTGCATCCCCCGCTCTAATAGATTCAATATAGCCCGGATAGAGTGGAATGCCGTCCGCTGCGTAGTTTGGCGCACTGGGATCGGAACTCTGCCCACGGTCGGCCATACCCCGCAGTGCTGATATGGGCCGTATATAGTCATACCACCCCTTAATACCCCAAGCGGTTATAGCAGCGTCGTGCATTGCTCCTCCCAAGGCCATATAGGCCTTTATATCCCAAGAGAGCGCATCCAGTTCGGGTCCCTTACCGCGAAACTGTCTTTTGAGTTCAGGCTGGTCGTTTACGTAGTTCAGCAAAACAAACCAGTGACCAGGGGGCGTTTCGGACTCGGGTCCATCCGCCCAAAACTCCGCTAGCACCCGCGTATAATCTCCGCGCGGCACGACCTGAGATTCATAGGGCATTCCTCGACGCGGATTAATCGCATGCCCCTGCCCCGGGTCTCCCCCTTCCTCTAAGCGATAAAGCGACTTGATATCATCGACGCTTTGCAGCGCTGGATCGACGTTGCCCAGCGCTCCGGGTGAGATATCCCACAGCACACCATCGGTTGGATCTAAGTGCGAAGACCAGAGCGCAACCAGCGCAAAGTTCCACATATAGTCAGCCGATGTTCCACGGCCGTCTGGCTGGATAAGAGGAGGGGCGCCAGGATCTTCGTATACCGAATACGGATAGCCCTCCCTCACGCGCACTACGCGTTCCTCTTCAGACAGGGCGAAAGGCCGTACGCTTCCCCACTCTGGGCCGAGGAACGGCGGCGTGTTACCCGGCAATAAATGACCCGATTGGTCTATAAAAAACTGGAGAGAGAGCGATTGCCATCGGTTGGAAAAGAGCAGGGCGGGATTTCCCGGATCCGCAGGATGCAGAGGTGGATTAACGGGTCGGTACGCCGTGCTCGCGTAGCCACCGGATTCGTTTGAACCATCTTGCAGACCAAAGTCGATCATACAGCGGGCTATATAATTGCCCAATGCCGCTGGCGAACCGTCGCTGTAGTCCATAGAGGTAAAACCCGGATTGTATCCCAGTTCCGTCAGCAGCGTTCGAAAACTATTGATTGAACCGCGCGCTTCCGGTGAGGCACTAAACCGGTGAACCAACAGGCGATAGGCTGCATAACTGATCGCCTCTTCGCGTGCCGCTTCTCTGTCCGTGGGCATCTCAATACCTGAAAAACCGCAGGCGAAAAAACCTATTCTATTGCCGAGGAGATAGGGCACGGCAACGTCGTCAAATACCGCCCATGCGTCGTACATAGCGGCAGATGTGTGGAATAGGTTACGCGCGTGGACGGTGGGTCGCGCGAAGTCATTGCGAATGGCTTCGAGCAGCGCCTCGTTCCAACGACGCGCAACCGAACGCTGAGACTGGGCTTCAGCCACGTCGAACCACAGGACGACGCAGCACACGGAAAGGAAAGACGCGCGGCGCGCGATCCTACCCATTCTCGTGAGCCAGCGCACACGATGCAGGAGTGCCATCTGCTTCGGCAAAGACGCGACTATACTCTTGCGAACTAACCTGATGGGCACTCGCCCCACGGTATTGGAACTGAAGCGCACGTCGGCGCGCCGGGCTGGCATTGGCCGGCGTTTGGTGCGGCAGTAGCGCAGAGAAAAATAGCGCGCCGCCGGCCGACAACTCAATCGGCACCGCCTCCGATGCATCGAGACGATCCGGCACGATCTCACAGTCTATAGTGTGGTGGTGGCGCAGCGGTCCACGCTCGTGCTGACCAGGAAGCACGTGCATGCATCCGTTGTCTACAGTCGCATCATCTAGTGCAATCCACACCGTGCCAAGCGATCGGAGAGGCAGCCAGTTAAAGTAGGCGTTGTCCTGATGCCAAGGCTTCTCCGATCCGATGAAAGGCGGCTTGGAGAGGGCCATCACATCCTTTAACACCATCTCTTCTCCCATCAATTCAGATAGAAAGCCGCGCACCTTGGGCAGAGCAACCAGGCGCTGGAACACCGGATCTTCATCTTGATAATTGTGCACTTTGCGGAATGCGGTCTCGGCTTTGGCATCGGCAAGCGTCAGCGGATCGACGCCGGCCTCAAAGTGCAAGACGCATTCACTCTCTGCGCGTTCTACGCGCGGACCGGCGTAGTTCTTCGTCGCATTGGGCAGAGCTTCTTCAATATGACCCGTTCCCAGTCGAAGACCTTCCATCATGGATCGCACTACGCGAGATAAGGCCTGACGTGCCTCTTCCACTTCTTCACAACTCAACAGGCCTTCAAACGCAACATACCCCAACGCGTCGTACTGTTCTCTATGACGCCCCTCTATCCCCGTCGGACACGCTTCAACCCGCACCGTATTCACACCCGACCTCCTCGTTTAAGCTTCTTACAAAACGGCATTACGCGGTCTATCGCAGCAACAGAATACGGCCCTGAGCCGCGAAATCACCGGCATTGAGCCGAAAAAAATAGGCCCCGGATGCCGCCGGTTGGCCCCATTTATCCCGACCATCCCAGGCGGCGCTGTGGCTCCCACCAACCAACACTTGATCAACCAGCGTCGCTATATTTCGCCCCAGCACGTCGTAAACAGAGAGCGTTGCGCGCGCTTGATAGGCCAGTTCAAAGGGTATTGTAACGCCTGCGTTAAATGGATTGGGATAGCCCAACCCCAGCGCAAAACGCAGAGGACCCGCCTCGCCATCATCCACTGCAGTGGGATCGGGTTCTTCAGAGAGGAATCCCGAAAAATCTACGGTTCCCCTGATTAGGCCGGCAATAGCCGTACTGTCGGCTGTCCCCCAATAGTTTCCAGCGGCTAGTATCGACAGCCCCGTCCTGTTTTCTAAGGCCGTAGCGTTATCGATAAAGGAGTTCGCGCTAAGAGAAGAAGGCACGCGACTTCCCTCAACGCGCAGTCCAACCGCACTACCGAAAAAGGAGTTTTTTTCTAACGCAGGCGCACTGTCGATCAGCTCTAGGCCAACCTGCGCATTTTCAAAATGACTCGTGCGCACATGGAGAGACTCGACGCCTTCGATGATAGCACCGGGACCGGATCCAAAATGCCCCATC
This sequence comes from uncultured bacterium, assembly GCA_937942165.1. Taxonomy (GTDB): domain Bacteria; phylum Latescibacterota; class UBA2968; order UBA8231; family UBA8231. The sequence goes on from CALDFW010000010.1 coordinate 4,618, forward strand.
TCAATGGCGCCCCTGCTGCCGGGGCCCAAATACAGCGCGGGTCCAACATTGCCCAGAACATCGCTTGTCCACAGCTCGACGTAGGCGCTATCGACCACCACACCAGCGCCCAAATTGCGCTGCACATCCACCTCTTCAAATACGAGTCGCTCCATCCTCCCAGCACGCACGCCGTCGCTGTAATTGGCAATCACATAGGCGTTGTGCAACTCGGCCTGCCCGAGCCAGCTATCAAGATCGATTCCGTATCCGCTGTTGCGCTCGATCAGTGCGTTCCACAGCTCGATCTTTTGCCCCTTGCCGCCAACCGCGCGTAGACCTGAGCGTGGATCCTCTCGGTCTAAGAGACCGTTGTTGGAAATCTCCACGTCTAGAGCTAAGAGCGAAGCATTGTTCAGCACGATTCCCTCTTGGCCATTCTCCTCAATCCGCGATTGCCTCAGCAGCATCTGCCCGTTTCCATCGACGCGCAGCGCCGGCCCCGTGATGCGGGTAAAAAGAACGCGCTCTACGTCGGCATCGCCCGATAGCGTTATGCTAAGGCCGCTACCGGCCATATCGCGCACAATCGAATCGGCCAGACGGAAAGAGCCCTCAGCGCCGATGTCTCCCGTAAAGGCAAAACCAGCTCGATCCCACTGAGCATATTCAATATCTACCGCCGCGCCCGGCAGCAATCTAGCGCCGTACCAAATGCGATTCTCGCTCAGCGTAGACGTAGTGAAACGCGTCGGTCGATCGGCCTGTCCCCGACCGACTAACCTCCCTCCAACTACGAGTTCTGCAAAAGGCGGCGAAACGCCGTTAAAAAATAGGTCAGATTCATCAAAGGTGATCTGTGCGCCCGGTTCGATAACGAGCTCTGCGTCTGCGGGCACCAGCATATCGCCGTGCAGTTTGACGGCACCTCGCCACGTGGTCAGGCCAGACGGTAGCCGAGCACGCACCGTGCCAAAACGCGCATTTTGCACGTCCAACGTCTCTTCGTCTAGCCCCTGCCCGTCCATGAGGAAGAGACCCGCCCAGTCCAGCGCCCCCGGCCGCGAAGCCGTAGAGAAAAACGACGCCGCGCCTTCCTGAACAAGCTCCCCGTACACTATGAGTTCGCTTCGATCGGGGTCAAAACCAGCGCTGCGCTCGTCACCACGTCGCACGCCCACGCGCACTCCGTCTGCCAACACCAAGCGCGCTCCCGGATGAACTACGATATCTCCCCCTATTTCCAGTTCTCCCTCCCAGCGCTCTTGTCCTACAATGTGGCCGGGGCGCGCCGCCTGCACAAAGTCAACGTACATCCTATTTCCGTCCATACGCATATTTTCCAACGACCAAGACAGGTCGATACCCCGCGAAGCGCCCGTATGGCTGCGCAGTGGAGGGTTTGTATCCCACGCAATCCGGTTGTGGCGAATTCCGTCAAATGGATCGCCTCCGTCTCCTTGGTTTCCATTGTGCGCATCGGCATACGCCGCATCGCGAGACCAAAAGTCCAGATTGTCGCGACCCGACAGCAGATCGGGCCTTGTCGAGGGGGCTCCGCGGTCGGCATACAGTCCGTCAGCGCACACCAAGTCGACGCGCTTGTGCCGCTCCTCGTCGTTGTCGGCTAACTCATCGATATGCCACAATAGCAGTCCACCGCGCGGTACGTTTCGATTGTAATACGAGCCGCTGGCGCGACGGTATTCCAATAGGAAGTACTCATGGCGACTCAGAGGAATCTTTAGGAGACGCCGGCCCGTGAAAATCTCTTCGAGCTCTATCCCTTCTTCAGGTTTATCAACGACATCGACCTCGACCCAGCCCAACTCCGCCAGGGTCGGCCCGCTCAGTGCGTTGGGACCGTCTTCGATGCCCCAACCCAGGGTTCCCAATCCCATAAGGCCCCACTTACCAATACCGGCCGAATCTTCTTCCGGGTCCAACTCTCCATCCGCAGAGATTGAACTCTGATCAAATAAATCGGTTAACCCGAGCACGTGACCAAATTCGTGACACATCGTCGAGGATGTAACGCTGAAGGTGTGGCCGCGCTGGGTCGTGCCGCCAAAGCCGTTAAACCGCCCTCGCACGCGCACGTAGCCGCCACCGGCCGCCACATCATTGCTGATGTAATCGGCGTCCAACCCCAGAGAGGCCAATCCCGTGGCAGAGGCAATAAAAAACCCGCGCGGCACCGTGTGCAGGTTGATAAAGACAATATCGACGTAGCCATCGTCATCGCCCGAGTTGGGAATTCCGTCCGGACCGTCGTTGTCAAATTCACCCAGATCGCTATCTGCATCTGCCTGACGCAGGATCTCGAGGTTAAACTGACCATACCGACCAATGCCTCCGCCAGAGGCGACATAGTCGTCGGCTTTTCCAAGTGCACTGTAGCGCTTGGGAAGGACGCGGCCCTGCACGCGCATCAGACCACCTGACATCTCGTTGTAAAAATGGGTGAAGCTGCCGGGCACGGAAGGATTAAATAAATCGGAAGACCAAGAGGGTGCCGAGGCACCGGCGCCCTGTCCGGCAAATTGGGCAAAGAGGACGAGCGCACTCAGGTTTCCCTGAGCCTGCAAACGCTTGCCGGCCGGCTTGGGGAGCGCGCACTCAAAAACGCCCGCCGAAGCAGAGCCGACGAGCGCGAGTGAGATAGAGAGAATGCGTATCAAAAGAAACAAACGCACTATATGCAGTACCGTTTTATCCTAGAAGGCTGAGACCACTGGTCATGGGCTTGATGCCGAACCCCCCCTGCGTGCGCAGCGGATTAGCATTGGCCTGTAGTAAACTACTGCCCATATTAGCGCGCCGCATGCGGTTCATTAGTCCTGTCTGGCTCGACTGCATGACTCCAGCGGAAGATGATGGCTTCAGGCGATGGACACTGCGAACACCCGCAGTTAGTGGGCTTGCGCCGCGCGCCTGGGTATTGAACTGGGACAGAATGCCACCACTCGAAGCAGATGCACTACGCCCACCCAGCGCGCCTGGCGATGCGCCCGTAGCGCGCAGAGGGCCTATCCCTATTCCGTTTTTTATACGACCACCCGACATTCCGGCACGCGGCTGATTGCGCGCTTTGAGCGGGACCGTAAAAATTCCGCCAATTGTAGCATTGGCCGAAGCAAGCATGATATACTCTCCTTGGGGCAGGAGTGAATCAGCAGATTACATAAACGAATATAACAAACTGTTGGATCAAAGCGAATTTTATTCTTGCGCAGGGCTTTCTGAATCGCCAAAACTGGCGACAAACTCCTCGGTTTCGGCCTCGTAGAGACAGAAGGGATCGTCTATGTTGAGATAGTGCTCTTCTTCGACATAAATAGAATCCCAGTCAACGACGTAGCGCGCTTTGCACTGGGTTAGCGCGTGCATAACTTGAGAACGGGCCCAGGCACGGGTATCAGCCGGCGGGTTTGCAATAGCCTTATTGACGCGTTCATCATCGACTACACGCTTCATCCGTCCCCGCTGAAACAGATCAAAGTACAGGCCCTTCTGCGGGTTTAAATTGTGGTATTCGAGATCCAGACTCTCTAACCACGGATCGCCCCAATCGATTCCCTCCGCTTCGATAAACTGCTCTAGTAGCCACTTTTTAGCGATCCAGTCGACGCGATCAATAAGCGACTCAGGGGCGTGCACTAAACCGTCCAACACAAAACGCCATTCGTTGAGAACCCAATCAGACTCTTCGTCGCGTCCGCGCAGGTGCTGTTCGGACAGTTCGAGATAGTGTCTCTGCACCTCAACGGCCGTGGTATAGCGACCATCTTCGCGCTGAATCTCCCAGGCACAGCTCAAATCGCGTGAAATATCGCGAATAGCATCTACGGCATTGAGCAGACCCATTTCGGGAACAACACCCTCTTCTAGTAGCTGCAGGACGAGGCCCGTTGTCCCCACCTTAAGAGCCGTAGCGTATTCGGACATATTGGAATCGCCTACGAGCAGATGCAGGCGGCGAAACTGCTCCCAATCGGCCAGCGGTTCGTCCCGCGTGTTAATGATTGCCCGACTAAACTGAATCCACTGATAGATCTCTGTTACAATGTGATCGGCCCGCTGAGAGATTTGATAGGTTATGGACTCTCCCGCAGGAGCACCCGTCTCAAATATATCCGTGTGGCCACCAACGCGGCCGGCTCCAGCGAAGATCTGCCGCGTCACAAAGAAGGGCAACATCGCGGGCAATAGCACCTGCGAGAAAGGCACTTCGCGGCGCACTAGGTAGTTTTCGTGACAGCCAAACGTCGCGCCGGTATAGTGATCTATGTTGTTCTTTATGAAGGAGGACTCACCGCTCTTGTCTAAGTGATCCAAGGCGCGCTGCACCATAACCTCACCCGCCCGATCTGCAGCCACCAGATCAAAGAGACCCTGACATTCAGGCGTCGCGTATTCGACATGCCCCATATCGATATACAAGCGGCCGCCGTTAAACAGAAAGCCGCCGTTGCCCGGCGGCTCGTCACGCCCGCGATAATGCATGTCGACCAGGCCAAGACCATCGCGAAAGAAAAGTCCGTCTTTGGTCTTGAGTGAGATGAAATCCGGACTCAAATGTGGATCCGTCTCTGGCGGAAGGCAGCCGTACTCGGTCTCAATACCGAAGATGCGATCCTTCATGATCAGGCCTTGCCGTGCGCACTCAGCACTGGCTCTAAGTCATCTTCTCCCAAGAGGCGAAACTTAGACTTGGTCGGCACGCTTCGATCGAGGACAGCCGCTTCCACGTTTAAGTCCGTCAGTGCATTCTTTAAAAAATCGACAACCTGCTCAGCACCTGGTGCTTCCTCACCCTCTTCGCGCTCACCGGCCATGCGTCCACAAGCCCACGCATGAAGCGCCGATTCGAGCGCGTCTTCCAAAGAGGCTTCCGGCGCGTGGTCGCGCAGCGTCTCGGCGATGGCCGCCACGCTCTCTTCGCTGCCGACGGCGGCGACGTGACCAGCCCGCACAAATGAGCCATCTGCGTCAATTGTATAAAACACATCATCGCCGCTGGGTGGATCGAGCTCGGCAAGAAGCACCCGCGCCAAAAAAGGCGAACGGAAAATCTCGTCGAAGGCACCTTTCACCAACGGTCCGATTCCGAAGCTGACGAGGCGCTGTAAGTTCACGTCGCTTGCCGAGAGGTTGAACCCTTCTAAATGCGCAATATCGATAACCGCTTTACGCAGCTTTTCGATGTCAGCGGGGTGACCAATTGCGGCGAAGGCTATCTCGTTATACACCTCAAAGACTTTGCGCGGACCCGGCGTTGTCGTCAGGAGTAACACGCCATCTCTATAGCGGGTAGCCACGACCGGAGATGCGCCGCGCAGCTGGTCCTCGAGATAGTCCCGACGGTTGCGAATGGCTTCTACCCAGCGATAAGGCTCTTCTAACATCTACGCTATCCGTCCCTGGAAGATCGCTTCCAATTCGTCTTCACCGATACTGTGAATGCCGCTGGCATCCACTCTCATCACTGTGGGAAAAATGTGGGCGTTCTCACGGTAGCCCCCCGTAGCCGTATCGTATTCCGCGGCCGTCTCTAACATTTTCATGACTAGCTCTAAAGCGGCAGCCTCGTCCATTTCGGCCAGCGGAGCACCACCCCAGCGATTCAAGTAGTAAAGCGCACCGCGGATAATGGACGAACCCGACCCCGTTGTGCAAAAATCAACGCTCTCAAAAGTCGCCCCAAGCAGATCATAAAAGAATATTTTGCCCATCGCATCGCGTTCATCAAAGGCCGCATAGATCGGTATCACTGCACCAACCCCCTGCATCGCCATTGGCAAATTCTGGCGCAGCAGCCTAGATAGCGTGCGCAGTTTACCATCAAGGCTAAGCTTTTGCAGCTGGCTGCGACGGTAGTACTGCACTGACATCTCCAACATGCGCGCAATCTCGTAGGCGATAGCCGGGGATCCGGAAATAGCCATTACCGAGTCGTCGTCGATACTCAGCACCTTATCCGCACGATCATACACGACGAGGTTGCCCATGGTGGCTCGCCGATCACCCGCGACTAAAACGCCATCTCTGTAGCGCACGGCCAGTATCGTCGTCCCTTCCGTACCTTCAAAAGAGTGCTCTGCCGGTGCAACGCCCGCGCTTTCGGGCATGTGCCCTCCTTCGCGCAGCAGGTCGAGAAAATCACAGCTTTCCATCGACATACACCTTACTGACCCGTGCGCTGGCGGTAGCGCCGCGCCTGATTTGGATCGACGCGCTTCATACGCTTCAGTATATCATCACCGCCGCCGGGCTTGTCCACTTTGGGACGACGCGGACCGTCTTCGCTCTCTCCCCCTCCGTCTTCCATCGGTTTGACGGGACGGGGAATCCGATCGCGCAGCTCAACTGTCTCCATTACGCTTCTCCTTTTGCGGCTTCCGGATGCTCCCAGGCAGCCAATTTTTCAACCAGTTCACGGACGGTGCGGGCACTGTCCAGCGCCGCGTTATAGTATGCAGCAGACGGCATGTCGACACATTTCTTAAGGTCGACCACGTGCGCTGTGCCGTCTACTTCGAACTCGACGCTGTCCCAGTTCAACGAACGGACGTGCGAGGAGAACTTTTCCAACGCCACGCCGCGGAAATAGGCGCGCGTATCCGATGGAGGTACGACCATCGCTCTCCGCACCTCTTCGTCGCTCATCAACTGAGTTACGTGCCCCTGTTGCTCCAACATCAGATAGAGCCCTTCGTCGGGATCGACATTGTGGTATTCCAAGTCCTGACTCTGCAGCCACGCCCGATCGTCCGCCCGCTGCCAGTCCAGCCCTTCGGCCTCGGCAAAAGAGTCCAATAGCCACTTTTTAGTAACCCAATCGCACATGCCACGCAGTTCGAGCGGATCGCGACCAAGGGCATCAATTGCTCGCTGCCATTCCCGCAAGACCCAATCGGTCTCATCATCGCGCCCCAGTGCAAAACCCCTTGCCGCATCGCAATACGCCCGCTGTATCTCTAGAGCCGACACGTGCCGCCCGTCTGCCAGTTCGACGGGCCACTGGTACGTGGTATCGCGCGACACGCTCTTGAGAGCGGCCACGGAATCAGCCAATTCAAATGCAGGCACAAGATCCGCCTCTAGCAGATCCAGCACGAGCGCAAGAGATCCTACTTTAAGTGCCGTTGCCCATTCTGACATGTTGGCGTCGCCCACAATCATGTGCAGACGCCTCCAGCGAGCCGGGTCGGCGTGCGGTTCATCGCGACTGTTAACAAGGGGGCGGCGCTGCATGGTATCTACGCTCGTGATGACCTCAAAAAAATCTGACCGCTGAGCCAGTTGGAAGATAGCCTGATCCGCATGCGCATCTTCTTCTACTCCCACCTTGCCCGCACCAGCATAGACTTGTCGCGTAGATATAAAGGGCAAAAGCGCAGAAATAACGCGCTCAAAAGGCACGTCTCGACGGAGTAAAAAGTTTTCGTGCATCCCGTAACTGTGCCCATCAAAATCCGTGTTGTTCTTATACAGGCGCACTGTGCCCCCACCTCGCGTCTCTGTGCGCTGCTGGGCACACTGCAGCAAGATGCGTTCGCCCGCCCGGTCAAAGGCGACTAAGCCGAATAAATCGTAGCATTCTGGAGTAGAGAATTCGGGATGGGTATGATCGTTATAGAGACGCGCGCCGTTGTGAATAAGCAAATCACTTTTGAGATCCTTGAGCGGTATCTTGCGCTCGCGATCGCGCTGTAAATGCTCCATCTCATCTTTGTCATTGCGCAGTTCATCAACTTCAAAACCGCGCATATCAAGGCGCGGATTCTCAAGGGCGTAATTCCACCGCGCGACGAAATTTTCGTGCAGATAACACCGGATCAGTTCCATGGATTCGACGACGACGTCCATAGAATCTACGCCGTCGACCTGAATACCGTATTCCGTCTCTAAACCGCACAGCCTGCGCATGGGCTATATCACCTTGCCCGAACGCGCTTCCTGCGTCTTTTCTACCTGCGGATGCACCGACGTAACTTTCACCACGTTTTCCGGCTCGTAGTCTAGGAGTTTGAGCCAATCTTCCACGCTGTCAGAGGGGGGAAATACCTCGTTCTCCCGGTATTCTTGACGCACCGCTTCGCGCAGATCCACGGCCCGGATGCCGGCCCCTGGATCTCGATCAGAAATAGCGCGTTTGATGGCCAACTCTTTAGCTCGCTGCACGACCGACGCGATAATTGCCCCGCTGCTGAGATCCCCTCTATACAGCACTTCCTGGCGCCCGGAGCGCAGTGACACCTCTAAGAATCGCGTCTCTTCCGTCCGTGCAAATAGCTCGTCGACGCCCTGCTCTACAAGCGCGGCGCGCGCAGCCTCCTCCGTGCCATACTCAGCCACTTCAGCCGCATCAACGGGCAGAGAAGGCGTCAAATAGATGGAAAAAATGGACTTTGCCGCCTCGTAGTCCGGACGATTAACCTTGATTTTTCGATCAATTCGACCTGGGCGTAAAATCGCGGGATCAATCAGATCATGGCGATTGGAAGCCAGAATAATCACCACATCGTGCAGAGATTCGATGCCGTCCATCTCGGTGCAGAACATGGGTACAACCGTGTTTGATATATTATGCGAACGCATGGAGCGACGCGTCCCCAAAATCGATTCCGCCTCATCGATAAACACGAAGGGTAAATAACCCTCTTTCCGCTTCTTTCTGGCCTGCGCAAATACTTCGCGCACCATGCGCTCGGTCTCACCAAGCCACATGTTTAGAATCTCCGGCCCTTTTATATGCATGAAGTACTCTTCTAACTCGACGCCCTCTTCTCGCCGCATGTGCTGCACGAGATTATAAGCAGTTGCTTTTCCAATAAGGGTTTTTCCGCAGCCGGGAGGACCGTAGAGCAGAAATCCCTTGGGCGTCGTGTATTGAAAGCGTTCAAACAGTTCCGGATGCAGCGCGGGCAGTTCGATCGTGTCGCGGATGGCGTGAATCGCCTCATGCTGCCCACCGATGCTCTCCCACGGAGTCGGCGGCACGTCGTCGATAAAATACTCTTTGCTCTCGGCCGACTGAAGCCGCTCCAAAGCGACTTTAAATGCCGGATCGACGCGCACTTCATCGCCCACTTTCAGATCGACGTCCTGCAGTTCAGCACCCCGTTCCAGTACGATCTCCTGCGTGCCGTGCGCCTGCGATAGACGCAGACGTCCCCCTTCTAACACGTCTCCGACCTTGGCAACCGGCCCAGTCGGACTGTACCCCAAATCACCTACGACGGCATAGGCCTCATTGATCAGAACGCGACAGCCAGCGCGCAGGCGATCTACATCTACGCGCGGATCGATGTTGGCATAGTATTCAGAACCGCTGACAAAGACGTTGGCAATACCCTCTTTAGGCGAACTGAGAAAAATTCCTATGCGGTTGGCAGGAGCCGTCACCTTTTCCAGCGCCGCTTCCATTTCGACGAGCGAGCGCCGCGCCTCTTGGAACGAGATTTCGCGCTCCATGAGCTGCCTGCGAAGTTGGTAAAGCAGCGGGCGCGCCGGATCCCTATCAGCTGCCATAGCCAGCAGTTGGTCGACTTTTTGGAGCGGATCGTCGGCATCTTCGACTTCTAGCCCACTCGCCTCATCCCTCTCTTCAAACTCTTCCCGGCTGCCGTGCTCTCTGTTGTTTCGCCTATTCATACCGTTTTCCTAACGAATAATGTCACCCAGACGTTCGTAGCGAACGCGCCCAGGTAGACGCGTCACCCAGTTCCCCAACACGCGGGGCAGTGAGCCCAAACCGCTGTAATAAGGCCCAGCGGTATCGGGAGCCCACGACCAGTATATACTCATGGCCTTGCCCTTGATCAACTCTTTGGGCACTGAACCCCAGTAGCGACTATCAGAGCTGTTGTCGCGATTATCCCCCATCATAAAAAAATGGCCGTTCGGTACGGTATAGGGTCCGAAATTGTCGCGCGAATAGGCCGCCGCAGAGAGGGTTCTGCGATCGGTGTATTTGGACAAGGGAGGGTCTCTGAAGGGCTGTCCGTCGACGTACAGCGTCTTGTTTACGATCTCTACGGTCTGTCCGCCCGTTGCTACACAACGCTTTATCAGGTCGCGATTTGCGTCTTGCGGTGACTTGAAAATGACGATATCCCCCGGTGCCGGATCGCGCAGAGCGGGAAAGCGAAATAGACTCACATCAGTTCCAGGGACATCTATGGGGGCTCCGTACACAAACTTGTTCGCCAGCAGATAGTCACCAACTAGTAGGGTGTCCTCCATCGAGCCAGAGGGAATGTAAAATGCCTGGACTACTGCCGTTCGAATCAGCAGGGCCAACCCAACCGCAACTAGAATAGAAGAAACGTATTCTCTGACGCTCGACTTGCGATCCTTCGCGTCCATAAATCTCCTTTAGACTTTCAGATTTTGGCATAAAGTAACAAACGCCCATTCTATTGTAAACGTTCCCTAGCTCACACATCTCCACTTGACCAGACGCATTGTAAACGCCGAGCACCCGGGCACAAATACTTGTGTAATGGAGACAAGTGTCATATTATGTTACACTTACAGCATTTGATACGCATTTGTTCCGCAAGACTTTCCTATGTAGCTGATGACCGATTGGTGATACACATGGAGATCACGTTTTGGGGTGTACGGGGCTCTTTTCCCGTCTCCTCTCCACACTGCGCCCGATACGGCGGTAATACCCCCTGCATCGAAGTCAATGCACAGGACACGTGCGTGATCGTCGACGCAGGCACGGGGATTTGTTCATTGGGGAAACGCCTCGTAGAGCAGGGCCAGAAGGAGATCCACCTCCTGATTAGCCACACGCACTGGGATCACATACACGGTTTTCCACACTTTGCGCCCCTGTGCGAGTCGGACGTGACCATCCATTTGTATGCGCTGGCTAATGCCAACGCTTCGCTCAAAGACATTCTGTGCGGGCAGCAGCAAGAGCCTTTTTTCCCTAACGCACTCGATTCGGTCAATGCCGATTTACACTTCACGGATCTGAGTGAGGGACAGCGCTGGAACATAGGACCTATTGACGTGCAGTGTAGACGGCTCAACCATGCCAGTTACACGGGTGGCTTCCGACTTGAGTCTGTGGGCAAAACCTTTTCCTATCTGAGCGATCTAGACCTCTATGGCCCACGTCTGCACGGCGAAGGTATGAATACGGGAACTGAAGACGAGATAGAGCAGAAGCGCATAGGACTACAGCAGAATGCTTTAGAGTTAGCCCGAGATGCCGACCTAATGGTATTCGACTCTTTTTTTCTAACGGAAGAATACAAAGACGATTGGGGACACAGCAAAATGGAGGACGCACTGCGCTTGGGCGCTGAGTCCAATGCGCGACGCATCGCCTTTTTCCATCACGCGCCAGGGCGCAGCGATGACCAGCTCGATGAACTAGTGGCGCACTACAGCACTGAAGTGCACCGCGATGCCGACCTGATCGCCGCTACGGAAGGCGATCAAGTTGTCTTGTAAGGGAGTCGAGTAGTGAAGATTTCACTATGGGGTGCACGCGGAGGCGTCTCTGTGGTACGACCAGAGACGCGACGGTATGGGGTCAACACTCCCTGTATTCAGGTCGAATGCCCCGGTGCGGATACGCTCGTCTTTGACGGAGGCATTGGCCTGCACTGGTTGGGCAATGCACTCTTAGCTGAATCATTTGGCAGTGGCAAAGGCAAAGCCCATCTATTCTTCAGCCATACGCACTGGTCTCACATACAGGGAGTGCCCTTTTTCGTACCCCTGCTCATACCGGGTAACTCCATTCACCTTTACGGTCGCGCCGGCCTGTACGGCATGCAAAAGGTTCTTTGCGACCAGATGAACCCGGCCTACTGTCCCGTACCCGACTTCTTTGACGATGCTATAGGAGCACAGGTCGACGTATCCGAACTAGGCAAATCTCCAATTCGCTTGGGATCACTGCTCATCGAATACGCCGAGATAGGCCAGTTACACGGCAGTCCGCGCCTGGGCTATCGCATCAGCGATGGGATGAACGCGCTGGCCTATATTCCCGCGGTAGAGTATTTAAATGATGCGGTGCGCGAGGCAGCACGCGCGCTGGCCAACGATGCCGACCTCCTTATTCACGACGCATACTACAGCGACGAAGAATATCCGACACAACAGGGCCGAGGACATTCTTGCCCTCGACAGGCCCTGGAATTAGCCCAAGGCGCGAGCGCAAAACGCCTGCTGCTCTTCAACCATCATCCCGAACGCTCGGACCAAGCACTCGACGAATTAGCCAACGCGCTGAACAGCGCTGAACTACCCGTTGAATGTGGGCGTGAAAGAGGCGTCTACGCGTTAGAAGAGCGGTAGCGCTCCTCTTTCCAGGGATCTCCGCGGTCGTGATAGCCGCGTTCCTCCCAAAAACCCGGCTGATCGTTTTTCGAAAAAACCAGCTTGCGCACAAATTTAGCCGACTTCCACGCATAGAGCTTGGGCACGACTAGCCGCATGGGTCCTCCGTGTTCTATTGGAAGCGGCTCGCCAAACAGTTGATCGGCCAGCATCACATCATCATCCAAGCAGTCTGCTAGCGGTAGATTCGTCGTATAGCCGTCCGCTGAATGAACAATGACAAAGCGCGCTTCGTCGGTGGGCCGCACCATCGCCGCTACGTCGACAAAACGAACGCCGTCCCACCGTACGTCAAATTTGGACCACGTCGTCACGCAGTGAAAATCGGCGATCTCGCGGCCGCGTGGCAGTCTGATAAAGTCATCCCAATCGAGATCGAGTTCCTCTTCGACTTCTCCCTCGACCTGAAATCGCCAGCGCTTGGGATGGAACCTGGGCTTTACGCCTAAATCGAGCACGGGAAACCCCTTGGTCACGTGCTGCCCCGGCGGCAAACGCTCTTTCTCCGGGTCGGCCTGCCGCGGTTCGCTCTTCTTGAAGCGCTCCAACAGCTTTGCTTTAGCCGCGAGCATTTTGTCGTTGTACTCCACCTAGTCCTCCACGTAAACTACAGACTCGGTTTTGACGGATTCAATTGCCGCGGCCAGCACCTTCTGCGCCCTCAGGCCATCGAGGCCCGACCCATCAATATCCTCTGGTTGAACCCCTTCTTCTAACTGCTCGACAAAGCGACTGAGTCGATTGCGAAAGGTATCTTCAAAGTCGCCCATCCCACCAAAAACAGGGTTGGAATACACCCGTTTTTCCATCTCTCCGGCCGGATAAAGCGTAGCTTCTCGAAACATGTCATCGACGACAAAACGCCCCTTAACACCGGCTACTTCGCAGCGCTCCATCGGATGCCCGCGCTCTATATCGTAGCTGCCCGTCAGGTGACCGAGACAGCCGTTTTTAAAACGCATATTAAACTGCGCCGTCGAATAGATGGAGCGCCCCGGGCCCTTGAGCACAAAACACTGCACGCACTCTATCTCACCGCAGTAGTAGCGCATAATATCAACCGTGTGCGGATGCAGTGCTTTAATCTGGAACCACGGACTGGACTCCCGCGGGTTCATGATCCACATGCTCATGTTCATGAAGAGCAAGTCGCCGATGCGTCCATCGTCCATCCACTGCTTGGCCAAGCGCGCAGCAGGGGTAAAGCGATGGTTCATATTTATCCCGTAACACAGTCTCTTTTCCCGTGCCAGAGTAACCATCTCCTCAGCTGGCCCAATTTCGTTTGAAATGGGCTTTTCTCCGAGCACGTGCAACCCCGCGCGCAGCGCTTCCATCGTCGGCGCATAGTGATCGCTGCCGTATTCTTGGCCACCGGTAGTCACGCTCACCATATCTAAATCAACGGCGTCAACCATTTCCTGCACGCTATAAAAAGCGCGTGCACCGTGTGCTGCTGCCGCCGCGTCGGCACGCGCTTGATCTACATCACACACGCCGAGTAAGTCGGCGTTCTCCTGTTCATTGTAAATCTTGGCGTGCCGATTGCCGATGGGACCAAGTCCAATTACCCCTACTCGGATCATATTATTTCTGTGGCACCTTGACGACCTGACCGGTTTCCCAGGACTTGATGATAGATTCGATTACCAGCTGAACTTTAAGCGCATCTTCAGCCTTTGCATCTATTTTGCTGGGTGGCGTTTTTTTGCGCAAATCGTCAACCCATGCACCAATGCGCGAGGGGAACGTATCGGGAAACGAGCCCATACCACCCAAGTGATCATAGCTCTCAATTTCCTGGGAAAAACGCGGGTAAAAGCTCAATTTCTCGCAGGCTTCGTTAATGATGACCCGGCCTTCAGACCCCACCAGTTCAAGCGTCTCTAGCCCATAGCTTCCCCCGGCGTCATAGCTGCCTGTCAGGTGGCCAATAACGCCGTTTTTAAAGAGTAAATTGGCCTGAACATTGGACCAGATCTTACGCCCTTTACCTTTCTTAAAGAAGGCCTGTACGCTATCGACGTCTCCGGCAAAATAGCGCATCACGTCGAGCGAATGGGGATGCAGAGCGCGAATATGAAACCACGGACTCGACTCGTTGGGATTATTAATCCACATAGTCATATTGACAATATTGAGTTCGCCCAAGCGACCGGCCTTAAGCCATTCTTGGGCTTTCACAGCGGCAGGCGTAAAGCGATGATTTAAATTGACGCCGTAGCGAAGCCGCTTTTTCTTGGCCAAAGCCACCATCTTACGCGCTTTACTCACGTCGTTGGAGATCGGCTTCTCGCCGAGCACCGGCAGACCAGCTTTTAACAGCTCCATCGTCGGCTCATAGTGATCGCCCCCATTTTCTACGCCGGCTGTTGTCACGGAGCAAGCGTCTAAATCGATCCCACTCTTAAGCATTTCTTTTACGCTGTAAAACGGCTTTGCTTTCCAGCGTTCGGCGGCTGCATCTGCGCGCTCTTTATTTATATCACACACGGCAACCACGCGGGTATGCTTGTTTTCCGTATAGCAGCGTGCATGATTATTACCAATACCCCCTAAACCTACGATACCAATATTCAACATAAGTCCTTCTCCCTTTTTAAGGATCTATTCATGAAATGCTATGGGGCGCTGAGCGGTTCGGGCGTAGCCACGCCCAAGACTCCTGCCAGGTCTACAATCTGTTGCCAGGCAACCTCGTCCACGTCGAGGCCGCGTTCAACCCGCTCGACGTAGTGCCTGTGGGCGTTCTCGCCTGGAAGCAAAATTTCGCGTACACCTTCAACCGGAGGACAGTCTTTAATTCGGCAAATGAGATCCTGGACCTCGGCAAAGAATGGTTCGAGCGAGCGAAATGCCTCGACCCTTAGCACGGCAATAAAGAGCGCATTGCCAGAGCGCTGACCGTCCTCTTTACTGCACTCGGCTCCCGAAAGAGCACCCGCTAAGATATCTACCATGACGCTGAGCCCAAAGCCCTTGTGACCACCCGTCGGCATCCCGAGTGGTAGAGCAGCGCCCGGAGGAGGACCATAGTATGCCTCCACGTCTGTGGTCGGCAGGCCGTCGGCATCAACAATCGAACCGGCGGGAGCGGGCCGTCCAAGATTGCGCAAAAGACGCAGATCTCCGCCCGAAGTCATACTTGTCGTCATGTCGAGCACAATAGGCCAATCTAACCCTGTCGGTATGCCAATGCAGATCGGGTTTGTAGGCAAACGGCGCGCTCGCCCTCCGAAAGGAGCAACCGCTAAATCTCCGCCGTGGCCGTTGGCAACCATGAGGGCGATGCAGTCGCGGCGCGCTGCTTGAGTAACAAAACGACCCAAGCGAGCTATGTGGTTGCAATCTCGCACCGTAACGACGGCCATAGCGCCTCCGCCGCCCACTTTGTCGAGCGCACATTCCATCGCACGCGTAGCCGTAACGGGTCCAAAGTTCCACGATCCGCTCAGGCGCGCGCCGTAAGTACTATTGTCGAGCACTAACAGTTCGCCGCGCGGATTAACCACGCCGTCGCGGACCATGTTAACATACTGCGGCAAACGCAGCACGCTATGCGTATCGTGTCCCAATAGACCGGATTCGACTAGGTGATCAGCGACGAGTTCAGCTTCTTCACTAACGACGCCAACTGCCGTCAGCATAGCCGTGCCCAGCGTGCGCAAGTCTTCCGCATTCAACCGAACCATGCCTATTGTACTCCTGCGATAATGAGGGCATTGGCAACCGGCCGCTCACCCGTTTGATCCGATGGACTGTTGACTACTTCACCTTTTACAACCATTGTGGTCGACCCCCCCCCGTCCAAGTTCAATCCTTGATAAGCATTCTCTTTCGACAGGGAAAAGTTGCCCAATCGCATGCGCATAAAGTGGGCGAGTTCCTCCAGCGTCATACCCATGCTGTATCCTGGCTGACGCCCGTCAACTACCACGAGAAACAAAACCGATTGATCCTGCGTGTAGCCAACGGCCGTGCGCGGATGGCGATCTTCGGCAAAGGAGCGACTGAGCCGTTCCCGCTCATATTCAACAGATACGTTCCCATCGCGGAGAATCCGAGGTCCGCCCCCCACAGCTTCGGAGAGAGGACGTTGCGCAGGCGGCAGATGTCCATGCAGCTTGAGCGTGTCACCAGGTGTGATAGAATAGGCCTCCGCAGCCCGGCTGCCGGCCGCTACAAGCCACTGTCCCGCATCCAAGATCAGGGGCCAGGCTTGGCGACGCAGCTGCAGCACGCGCGCTGATACGGTGTCGTTTAGAATAGAGCGACCTGCGATGCGTTGAAGCTGAAACCCCAGAGCCGCCCGGACAGAATCAAACCGCGACTGCGCGTGCGCGTTGTACAGGGTGAACTCCTCATCGTTCGGTGCGCGGTTAAACCCGCTGATTGGCAGCGCGCGCCCGTCGGCTAATACGGCGCCGAACTGCGCCTCGAAAGACCCAATAAGCGGACGGCCATCGCGCGAAAAAACAAGGGCTGAACGCCGCTGCGGTGCCTGTATCAGAAAGCCATCTTGGATTAGCAGTCCAGCAGTGTGACTCTTTTCTCTCGTGTAAAAAAAATCGCCGTTAACACCGGCCAACGCATTTTTTGCCAGCGCACTAGTCCGCTCTACGCCTGCCCTGTCGAGCGATGCGCTGGACGTGCGCAGTCCAATACCCTCTTCTCGAGCCCTCTCTAGGTCAACTTCGACGACGTGGATCCACCAAGGTCCATCCAGCAGATGAATCTTATGGTAGGAAACGCCTGGCGCCACCGTGCGCACCACGTGATCGCCCGCACCACAGCCGACGCTAGCCGCAAGAATACAAACACCAACCCAAAATCTTCCAATACGCATATTTAGTGGTATGGTCCACTGCACCAACTCTTCGGCTCCCTCTGGCTAAAAAGGCGGCACAAATCTAAAAAAGGGGGCCATGAGCGTCAACGCAGACTCGCTCCCACCCCGCTGCTTATCGAAAAAACGCTGAATCGTCATTGTCATGGCCCTCACATGCGAAGTGCCAGAGCCTCACCTCTTCCTTGCATATCTCATGGCGACTTGATAAACTAAATCACTTGTCGCAGTTTATCAGAGCCCGAACGCATTTCGCGCTTGAGCTCGTCAGACACAGAGCACACCCACAGCATCAGCAGGCTACATATATGTGACATTGACCCCCTTAAGCCACAAAAATGTCGCATTATGCGGTGCAATAGAAACCGTTTTCTCCGACGCCGCGTTTCACTTTGTCGATATTTTTTTGGAGGACCCAATTTATTTTTTGACTTGCCTGACTCAGATGGGGCGTATTCGAAGCAGGGCATAGGCTAAAAAACAACACAAATGTCGTATAATTCTTTTTTTTACTTTTGTAAGAAAAACCTGTTTTTTACATAAACGCTTGTTTTATTTTGTCATACAATACTGAGCAAAAAAAATGGGATAGCAAAACAAACCCTAAATAGACTCGATTCCAGTGGAACGCGAATTGCTAAATTACACCGCAGAGACGATCTGCCGCTTTTTAGATAGACTCGTACATAGACCGATCGGCGAATAGATTGATTTCGCCTAAACCCCGATGAGAAAGGTTTTGAAGATGGCCAAGTCCAAGTTGGAGTATATCTGGCTCGATGGATATCACCCCACGCAGAGCTTGCGTAGTAAGACGCGCATTGTTGAAGACTTCTCCGGCGATGTCGCAGATGCCCCCATATGGTCTTTTGATGGTTCATCCACCGAACAGGCTACCGGTGATTCATCCGACTGTCTGCTCAAGCCCGTAGCGGCTTACCCCGATCCCGATCGACTCGGCGGCAATGGCTGGCTCATTATGACGGAAGTCCTCAACGCCGACGGCACGCCCCACGAGTCCAACGGTCGCGCCACCATTAGCGACGATGATAATGACTTCTGGTTTGGTTTTGAGCAGGAATACACAATCATGGATCCGGACACCGATCTTCCTTTGGGCTTCCCCAAGGGGGGCTATCCCAGTCCACAGGGTCCGTACTACACCTCCGTAGGTACGCAGAACGCCTTTGGTCGCGAACTCGTCGAAGAGCACCTGCAGCTGTGCTTAGAGGCCGGCTTGAACGTCGAAGGTATCAACGGAGAGGTCATGATGGGCCAGTGGGAGTTCCAGATTTTTGCCAAGGGCGCCTGTTCGGCCGGCGACCAAATCTGGTTGGGACGCTATCTGCTGGAACGGACGGCAGAAAAGTACGGTCTCGTAATCAACTTACATCCCAAACCGATAAAGGGAGACTGGAACGGATCGGGTATGCACGCCAACTTTTCAAACGACGCCATGCGTAAAGCGGGCAACAAGAAGACCTTCGTGACCATATGCGAAGAGTTTGGCAAACACATTCCCGAACACATTGGCGTATACGGCGCCGACAACGACCAGCGCCTAACGGGCCTGCACGAAACGCAGTCCATTGATAAGTTCAGCTACGGCACGTCGGATCGCGGTGCTTCGATCCGCATCCCGATCGGAACGGTTGAGGACGGCTGGAAAGGGCGCTTGGAAGATCGTCGCCCTGCCTCCAACGCCGATCCGTACAAGGTAGCTGCCGTCATCATTAAGACGACAAAGAAGGCGCTGCGCGGCAAGGCGAAGAAGCGCGTCGCTCGCAAGCGCTAAGCTACCACCCTGCGTTCATAACACGTACAAGGGCACGGCTGTTTTCCTCAGTGGAAAGCACCGTGCCCTTTTGTTTATTTATACGACGTGCATCTCCCAACCCCACTCCAGCGCGCGCTCGAAGAAGCGATGAGCCAGGCTAGCAACGCCGAATTGGCTGCGGCAGCCCAACGCATCTCTACAAGCTACCGCAGCACAGAGCGTTTAGCCGGCGAGACCTTTCTTCGCAATGCGCACGAGCGCCTCGCTTACGCAGCTACCAGATTGCCTGCCACCTATGCAGCAACCTATGCGACTCTTTCGCATCTACAGGCTCTCTGGCCTCAGCTTTCCGTGTCTTCCCTGCTAGATTTGGGATCCGGATCAGGGGCGGCCAGTTGGGCTGCCTGCACGCAGTTTGAATCTCTCCACACCGCAACCCTATTTGAGCGCGACCCAGACCTAGTCGCTCTCGGCCAGCAGCTGGCGCGCGCAGCCGCCTTGGCGCCTATGGACAAAGCCCAATGGAACACGTGTTCTCTGCAGCAAGCTGTGCTGCCCCAAGCAGACCTAGTTATAGCCAGCTATGTCCTCAATGAATTGACAGAGAAAGAGAGCACGAGCACCGCGCGCACAATGTGGCACGCGACAAAAAGCGCCCTAGTGATCGTAGAACCGGGCACTACCGCTTGCTTTAACCACCTCAACCACATTCGCTCTGTGCTAATTGACGAAGGGGCCCACCTCTTAGCTCCCTGCCCCCACGCGACCTCGTGCCCATTATCCGATAACGATTGGTGTCACTTTGCTCAACGCGTGCCGCGTTCGACAAACCACCGCCTATTCAAGCGCGGAGATTTGGGGTACGAAGACGAGAAGTTTTGCTATATGATCTTTACGACCCAGCCCGTCCAGCGGGTCAAAGGGCGCATTCTGCGCCATCCGCAGCGACGCAGTGGACACGCGCACCTGCGAGTTTGCCAAGAGGCCGGGATACGCGATATCGTGATATCTCGGAGAGATAAAGGCGCGTGGAAAAACGTGCGTAAAGCGCGATGGGGCGACGCCTGGGACGAGTAGGAGTACCGCTTAAACGACCTGCGCAAGATCGGGGCGACCGGATGCCAGCGCCTGCCCCACCGCCGCTAGTATCTCCAATGAACGCAGAGAAGCCGATTGGTCAAAAATGCGCACCGTTGCAATGAGTTCGTCGGCCTGCGTCTCTTCGAGGAACGCACCCAGTCCGTCGGCCAGCGAAGAAACCGTCCCAACAAATGCATAGCGCAACTTATGATCGACGGCCTCTCTTTCCGGCGGCACCCAATAGGCCTCAATATCTTCTACTGGGGGGGCTATTTTTTCTCTCTCCCCTCGCATCATCTGAACCGACTGCACCTGCTGAGAGGTGAAGAGACGACGCGCCTCCTCTGCGCTATCGGCACCAACAACGCTGGTCCCAACCATTACATAGGGCTTTGAAAGCTGTTGCGAAGGCCGAAATTCACTGCGGTAAATTGCCAACGCATCCATTAGGTGGTCCGGTGCAAAGTGCGAAGCAAAGGCGTAGGGCAATCCGAGCATACCAGCCAACTGAGCGCTAAACAGGCTCGATCCCAATAGCCATATCGGCACGTTTAACCCTGCCCCGGGCACAGCGCGCACGCGACCCGTCAGGGCGTCACTAAAGTAGTTTTGAAGTTCAACTACGTCGCGCGGAAAGTCGTGGTCGCTTCCCTCGAGCTTGCGACGCAGCGCATGCGCCGTCGTGAGATCTGTCCCAGGAGCGCGTCCTAAACCAAGATCAATACGACCGGGGTAAAGCGACTCTAGCGTGCCAAACTGCTCGGCAATGACAAGCGGTGCGTGGTTGGGCAACATGATTCCACCAGAGCCGACTCTTATGCGCTCAGTTGCGCCGGCTATATGTCCCACAAGCACGCTGGTGGCCGCGCTGCCAATGCCGCTCATATTGTGATGTTCGGCCAGCCAGTAGCGGTTAAAGCCACACCGTTCGGCCCATTGAGCCCGTTCGCGCAGCTGCACAAAGGCCTGTTGAGCCTCCTCTCCCCGTCGTATCGGTGCCAAATCTAGAATCGAGAACGGAACGGCATCAGTCATTGCGTGCTCCTGGATAACCATCGCGTTCTCTAGCTGCGCGTAAATGCGCTGCAATAGAAGCAGCAAAGCGTCGTTCGCTATTGTCTTGGGGGGCGTAGCCTATAACGCTTCGCGCATTGGCAAGGCTCCAAAAAGCATGTGAATTGCCGCTGATACCGTAGAAGATCTGGAAGGGCACCCCTGACTCGTCGGCGATCTCTTCGGCCTCGATGGACTTCACGAAGAGTTGCTGCATGTCGCGATCGCTTATGTATGCACCCAGCGCTCGGCGCATACAGCGCAAATCTCCTAGCTGACATTGCTCGATATCGGTTTCGCGAGGACCGCCTATGCGAATTTGCACATTGGGCAGAGGGCGGCCATTCTGCTTGCCGGCTGCAAAGACAAAGCCTAGATGTTCGTAGGTTTCCTTTGCCCAACCGTAATAGTTATCTGAAAGGGCGCGACCTTCCGGTTGCACGACATCCATAGCACCGTCTAGAATCAGCTCTTCGTAGTAGTCGGCTGCGTGGTTTGAACTTGCTACTACAACGCGACTGACCCCTGCTTCTAACGCCGTCATATACACGTTATACGCCATTTCCACATTCCGCATCTCTGCGCGAAAACGCGCTTCAGCCCCGTCGTTTTCCGGTCGCACAAATCCAAAGTGAACCACGGCGTCTATACCGGAAAAATGGGCGCGGTATGCGTCGCGATCGGCATTGCCCAAATCCGCGATCTCAACTCCCTCTACGGATCGGCCGCTACGATCTTCCGCACGCACATCCAACAGAGTCAGCGCATAACGCGCGCGCAGTGCGGGCAAGACTTGTCCGGCAATTTTACCTGAAGCCCCGATAACTAACACCCTTTTTCTCATGTCTATACTCCATCTCCCGAGCGGAAATTGGATATCGCTTCCGATGTACGCAAGGCTCGGCCATAGACGCGTAGCAAATCAATTGCGCCGTCGATAAGCAGTCTTGGACTTCCGTTCGCATGACGCAGATGCGGGCTAAAACGTCCCCAGCCGAACTGGCGAAAATCGCCTCCATCACACAGGCGTCCGTCCACGACAAAGCTGATCACGTTAGGCCCTCCATCCACGATAACGACTGTGTGATGTCGTTTCCCCACTGAAACTGCGCGCGGGTCGCTATCCCAGCTAGCGCGCGTTCGCCCGTCGTCTAATACCAGTTCTAACTGACCGTTGCCCTTGTGCTGCAGCACGAATCCCTGGCCATTTTCCAGCCGAGTGTCGAGCAAAACGCGGCCTGCCACCGAACTGTCTAACTGGAACCACAGCTCGAGGCTAAACCCGGTGCGCAGGTCATCGGTTCCATAGGGGCTGAGCCCACTTCGCCGAACAAACGGAGGGAGTGCGGGCATATCGACGACGGCCGGTCCCGGCTCATCGACTTCCAGCAGCTGCCCTTCGCGCGTGAGATCAGCCCGTTCAAACTGATCCCACAGCCCCTGCAAGAGAGAGGGATCAATGCGGTGGACGCGCGCTACGTCCTTCTGCGTTTCAGTCATATAATATTGGCCATCCTCTTCGACCAAGTCAGGGTAACTCATGCGAATGTAGGGATCGTCGTCATAGAGGACTATTTCCGGCTCACTCCACTGAATTACCCGACCTTCCGGACTATCCGTTTCTACGCCTCCGCACAGCCAAACGGGATTGCGATCTTCGTATGCGTGCGAACGCTGTGCTGGATGCTCTCGAATAAAGCGCCCCCCGTGATTGTGAAACCAGTAGAGGTAGTGTCCATTGGCGCAGCGCCAGGCGAAGTTAGCCGCTCGTGGGTGTTTAAAAAGTCGTCCATCGGGGAATTTCTTATACTCCGGATCGGACCAGGTGCGGCCACCGTCGCGAGAGTAGGCGCAGGCTGGATGGCCGTCGATCGTTCGGTAGACACAGTAAAAAGATCCGTCTGAAAGCACGCTATAGCTGTGCTCAGAAGCCACCGTATCTCCTCCCGCCGGAGCGCGCAGGCCGCGCTCCCCTTCGGGTAGCGTTTCCCAGGTAATTTTCGCCGGATTCCCTTCCGTTAAAATGTTTTCGCTTCTAATCAACACACCTTCGTTACTCGTAAAAAAACCGTCGCCAAAGCCTCCCACCTTGTGCAGTGAGACAAAGGCCGCTCCGTGAGCAACAAACGGCTTCCCGACATTCCAGAAGTACCGCAAGCGACCGCCATCGGCATTCTGGCGATCAATGTCCATTTCGCGCACGGGGACATCAAAGCGCTGCTCCGACCAGCTTCGGCCATGATCGTCGCTGTATTTAAACACGTAGTGACCCAAGCTGTCGACGCGGGTACAGTAACCGTCCCCAAAGGGTGGATTATCGGCCTTAACCCGTCGCACGTTGTCGGTGTTGTGGTTGTAAAAGGCGTAAACGCGCCCCGAAGGCACCTTCAGGAGCACGGCATAGGAGGCTTCCGGGCCATCGGCGGGCTCCACGTCGACCAGCTCAGACCATGTGCGGCCGCAGTCCGTGCTGCGCGTAGAGACCACGTGCTGGCCCGTGGCACCCTCGTGACCGGCCCCAGTCGTCATGATGCACAGCCACGCTCCGTCATCTGTTTTGACTACGTAGGGCTGGTCGCAATAGCCCTCACTGGGAATTTGCCAGCCGTTGTTCAAATGTCGGGGGTCGGGAATGCCCCCGGGAAGATCATCGCTCATTGCTCACCTTTCACACGTAGGAATACATCGGCGTCTGCAGAATGACGCCTGCGGACTGGCGTATGTTACCCATCGCCAGCATCGACTCACTAACATAGCTCCACTCACATTCACAGGCCAAAGCCATTGTATCCGCATTAGCGCACCTGGGTAAGTGCGGCAATACGCCTATTGACGCGCTCGCGCATAAGCAGCAACCACTCCATAGAGCGCGGGTATTTTTTCATCGTGATGGGATGGTCCATACCCCGCTGTAAGAGCGCGAGCGTTTTCTCCCGTCCTTGCAGCCTTTCCAAAAGCTGTAGAGCGCGTTGGTCCTGTAGCGCTTCGCGAAATACTTCGCCGCGTATAGAATCAACCGGCCCCTCCTCTCCCGGGTATACCATAAATGGATCTCCTGAGGGGAAAGCGCGCCCGGCGTCCGTCTCGAGAAATGGATTGATTGGCCGCGTTGAATACTGCGCATAGTAGAAATTAAACCCCCACTGCAAGAAACCGGACAAATCGTATTTATACAGCTGGGCACCAAGGATTCGATTCCGCGCGGAAGGCATGTAAAAAAAGCGGTTAGCCACCTGATCCCACTGCGAGACGCAATAGTATGTCCACAGGTTCTTTATTCCCCGCTCTACAAAAGGCTCTATGTGGTTACTAGCCGGAATGGGCTGACGCACCAAGCCGCGATCGTAATAGTCTACGTCGGACAGTGCATCGATACAGGGGAACCCACCTAGATGGGCATGCACTATAGATGCAGCTGCGCTATAAGAAGCTAGGTGTTCTGGGGACGGCTCATCAGAAACGTGGAAATACACGCGACGCTCCAACCCATTCTTCCGGATAAAACGTACCAACTGGGGCAGAAATTGATCGAGGAAATTGCGATATTTGGCGCCCGTGGCCCGGTCTTTCCAGCCGAATATTTTTCGCTCTCGTCCCTTTACGCGTGCGACGATTTTAGGACAGTGCGCAGCGCCCCACTGGGTAAAAAAGTGTGCCATTTCGAAGTATTGGACTCCACAGCGATCGGCCAGTTGCACCCAGCGGCGAAGCCGTCGAAAATCAAAGTGATAGGTATTGCCCTCCTGCACAACATCAATAAGCTGAACCGTGGGGCGCTCTCCGCCCACCTCCGTATCTAGCGGCGGCGTGAACAGCGGCGTCAGCAACATATTTACTCCGTGATCAACCGCACTGCGCACAAACTGCTCAATGCGCTTCCAATGCGGCGTACTCCACACTGTGTCGCCGTAGTGTGATGCGATACAGTCGGCGTGAAACCAACTCGTGTGAATCAGCTTTTGTTTGGGCAGCGTCTGAGCAATGACATCGAGCGTAAAGGATTCACGGGCGATAAGGCGATCCGCGTGCGTAATGCGCAGCACGATCTGCTGGTGCCCCTGCACGCGCCGCACGGGTACGCGCACGCCAACCCATACGGCCCGCCACTGGCCTGGAGGAGCATCCGCACCCCGCACGAGCGCATAAAGCGGATCTGGGTAGAGACCCGGCGTGGTGCGCAGAACGTGTTCGTCAAAGTGCGCACCGGGAAATTCACACGGAGCCAACCCCACTTCGCGTACGGCAATGCAGTTCTCAAGCGGAGACTCCACCTCTATCTGCAGACCTTTCAAGAGACGGTGCGATCGGTAAGCCAGCTGAAAAGAGAACACTTCCCCCCGCAAACAGGAAGCTCTCTTAAAAGGCTTGTCCCGCAGCGCTTCATCGGGAAAAACCTTTGTAAGTGAACTCAGCAATCGAGTTTCAAATTTTTCGGAAGCCATAGCATGCTCCTTTTGCCTGTTTATCGTGAAGAGAAACCAACCGGTATAACCCATCTCTGATACTTGAAACAAGGCCGCGCCTTGACGCGTTTCCCAGGTCGCTGGTCCCTCTTTATATTGAGGTATCAAACCTAAAAAATATCAGACAGACGGTTCAAAACTCTTCCAATGCAAGCCTATTGTCTTGCAAACTCTCTATTCGGGTCGCCTAACCCACTTGCGCAACGAAACCCGCTGGATTCGCTAAATGGACGAAGTCGAATTTATCCGCCGTGCACTAGACGATGCAACTACGCTAATAGAGACAAAATACGCCGACCGGACGGAATTAAGCCACCGCGAAAAGGAGACAAGCGACCGGCTGACAGAAGCCGACGTCGAGATACAGCGGCTCCTCGTCCAGCACATCGGCATCCATTACCCAACAGACGCTATTGTGGGCGAGGAATCAGGATTCGACAGGGGGATCAAAAAAGGGACTGAACGCTGCTGGATAATCGACCCCATCGACGGAACCTATAACTTCACTCGCGACCTCTTTCCGGTCTTCGGCATCTCTATCGCCTGTGCCGAGTGCGGCCTCCCCGTAGCCGCCGGAATAGCGCTTCCCGGGCTGCAGCAGCTCTACTTGGCCAGGCGAGGCGCAGGAGCCACGTGCAATGGCCGCTTGCTCCAGGTATCAAACGAGGAAGAGCTTATGCACGCCCTCGTCAGCATCGACTTTTCCAAACCCAGTAAACGTCATCGCGTAATGAAATCCAATAGTGCATTAGCCCGCGTCGCTGGCCAGGTGCGAGCACCCGGCTGCGCCGTTGTCGGCCTGTGCGCGGTGGCTTCTGGACGCGCTGAGGCTCACTTTGACGCAGGCCTTGAGCCCTGGGATATTGCAGCGGCCGCTCTAATCATTGAGGAATCCGGTGGACGCGTAAGCCGCCCCGATGGACGCCCCCTCAACCTATTAGACGGTGAACAGGGCCTGCTTGCAAGCAACAGTCATGTGCACGATCAACTACTCGACCAGATACGCGCGGCGGAAATGACACCTGATCAATAGATACAAAACGCGAAGCTGTTTGGATTAGGTATCCATAGCGCTGTATATTTATCGCGAATCTATCTGTCGCAGTTTTCACAACTCTAAGGCCTGTATACCTCCATTCCCTCTGCGAATCAATCACATGACGACGCATCCTAATGTACTGTGGATTTACGGCGAAGATCTCTATCCCGACCTAGCCTGTTACGGCACTCCGACCGTGCAAACGCCGCATATAGACCGCCTGGCCTCTGAGGGCACGACCTTCAAAAATGCCTTCGTGACGTGCCCCGTGTGTTCGCCTTCTCGCTCAGCGATAATAACCAGTCGCTATCAGACCGCTATCGGCGCTCATAACCACCGTTCTCAGCGCGAAGTGCCTTTGCCAGAAAACGTAGCTCTTATCACGGAACACTTTCGCGAAGCGGGCTACTTTACCTGCAATAGTCCAGGGCCCGGTCTGTATGACAGAGTCGGCAAAACCGATTTTAACTTTGCCCGAGACCGTCCCTTTGACGGCACCGATTGGTCGCAGCGCGCACCCGGTCAACCATTTTACGCTCAGTTGAACATCATGGATACGCACCGCGACTTTGTGCGTGACCCCGATTGCCCTATTGATCCGTCGACAGTTGATCTACCACCCTACTATCCCGACCATCCGCTCGCGCGTGCCGATTGGGCGCATTACCTCGAGAGCATTCAGGTACTGGATCGCAAAGTGGGCTCTATTCTTCAACGACTCGAGGACGAAGACCTAGCGCGAAACACCATTGTATTTTTTATCAGTGACCACGGGAGAGCACACGTGCGGGACAAGCAATTCCTGTACGATGGCGGCCTGCGCGTGCCCTGTATCGTGCGCTGGCCGGGCCAGATCGATTCCAATGCCATCAGTGAACGGCTCGTATCTGGGATTGACTTTGCCGCCAGTGCGCTCGACCTGTGCAATATTGCACCCTTCACGAGTTTAGACGGGCAATCATTTTTTACCAGCGCACTCCGCCCGGCCATCTTTGCCGCGCGCGACCGCTGCGATGGCACAGACGATCGCATCCGCTGCGTCCGCACCGACCGCTATAAATACATCCGGAACCTGCAGCCCGAGCGTCCATACATGCAATTCAACGCCTATAAAAAGCACCAGTATCCCGTATGGACGCTCATGCATGTCCTGCACGAACGCAATCAACTGGACAAAGCGCAGAGTTGGTTTATGGCATCTGAACGTCCGGCACAAGAGCTGTACGACGTAGACGGCGACCCGCATGAACTGCATAATTTAGCAAACGACCCGAACCACGCAGCCGCTCTTTCTGAACACTCAAACCTACTAGAAGCATGGCAGATAGAGCACGGCGATCTCGGCCTAGTCGACGAGGATCGGGCCGTCATGGAATACGAAGATGTTCAGATGAGAAACAATTACGAAGAACGCATGCGAGCACGTGGGCTGGATCCAGCCCTCTCGGACCTAGAATATCTCAGTTGGTGGATGGAGCACTTTGCGCTATAGAGAACGGACGCTGGGCAGCCTGCAAACCAACCGGCACAGAGTCTAGTCGGCAGAGCGGCGATAAACTAGCCAACCCACCCACAGCGCACAGGGCAATAGAGTTAAGAGCGCCGTCGTGCGCACGGTCCCTGCGATGCCAAACCACTCCAAGTAATATCCCCCAATACTCGCTCCTACTGCACTCATGAGCATACTAAAGGCAATTTCAGTCGAGAATATTCGGCCGCGCACCTCAGGCAGGACAATCTGGAGCAGGATCTGCGTGGAAAAAACCCATATAATGCCACTCCCAAACGATCGGATAAAGATCCCCAGCAAGACGCCTTCAAAGCTGATCAGCGTCGCAACGAGCAACAGCCCGATCACGGCAAATCCGTAGCCTAGAGCAATACTCCAGCGTAAAGCACCAAGTCGATCCCCCGTGATGTAGCGAGCGGCGATGGGGCCCAATCCCGTACCCATCCCAACGACCGCATACATCATGCCCAGTCCAAGCGCTCCCCCTTCCCCACGGGAAAAAACCTCTCGCGAAATCGCCACTTGAACCACCTCAAGTGGAGCACCAAAGCAGAAGACCAGCGCCGCCTTGTGCAGCGCCGTCACAGCGACTTCCCCGTGCCCTTTTAGATAGCGCAAACCCTGAACATACTGTCGCATCACCGTTCGAAGCGTTCGGTCGCCTTCCAGTCGAGGCTGAACCTCTAGTTGGATACGCGACAGTACGAGCGCCGAAAGGATAAAGGACAGCGCATCAATCACAAAAGATGGATAGATACCCCACGTTCCCGCTACGAGCCCACCTAGCGCAGCGCCCGTAGCGAGCATGACCGACCACGTCGCCGAAGTGAGTGCATTCGCCGCACCCACCTGATCTGAACGCACGATATCGGGCAAGAGAGCCGAACGCGCGGGAAAGAAGAAACCGCCTATACCCAACTGCAGAAAAGAGAGCAGATATACAACCCATACGTGTTCGGGCGAACGGATCAATAGAAAAGCCGCTGCCGTAAAAAAACGGCCCACATCAGCAGCAATCAGAATGTGTTTTCGGTTATACCGATCGGCCGCGACCCCAGCCAGCGGACTTACCAACACAGGCGCTAGCATACGCACCACAAAGAGCGTCCCCACGGCCAGTCCCGATTCCGTTAACTGGGCAATCAGCGCGGCCGAGGCGATTAGATTAAACCAATCGCCCAGCAGGCTAATTATTTGACCCAGCCAGAGGTTGCGAAAATTGGCATTATCGCGGGCTAGCGTCCAGTATCCGCCCGATGTAGACTGCGTAGAATTCGACACTGCACCTCCTCGTCCATTGCAGGCAGACAAAGATAATTGCCGACAATCACCATCGCTATTATTTTGCTAGGTAAAGCCCCTTGCTCATAGAAATACATCAACTTCAGAAACGCGTTCATCATGCAATTAACAGGACAGCAAAAACGCGCATTTCGCGAACTGGGATACACCGTTTTACGCGGCGCCATTCCACAGGTTATGATTGACGATGCCCTCCGCGCGATCAACCATTCGCTCGGCTACGAGGGAATGGCCAAGGACGATTTACCGCGCCTGCGCGCTCAATCGTACTGTAACGAAGTGCAAAAGACCTCTCCGATTACCGACTTGATGAATCGCTCGCCAGTCTTACCCATGGTTGAGTCCCTACTGGGGGAAGGCAACCTACAGGAAGTAGGCGCCGGCCAGATTGCTCTGCGCTTTCCCATAGAGCCGAGCAGTGATCCGGGACCACCACACGGACATCTCGACGGCTTGGGTTCCGGTCTCAATGGCAGTGCCAAAGGCTCCTACAATCGCGGTTTTACCGCACTCGCCGTCATCCTTCTATCAGAGCTGAAGCGTGATTTCGCCGGCAACTTCACCGTGTGGCCGCGCTCTCATACGTTTTTTCAGTCTTATTTCAAAGAACATGGACACGAAGTGCTCGAACAGGGTATGCCACGCGTAGCGCTGCCCGAAGGCCCGGTTATGCTACAGGGGCAGCCGGGAGACGTGGTGCTTACCCATCATCAGCTGGTCCATACGGCGGCACCCAACGCCTCGCCGCACGTTCGCTATGCAGCCATCTTCCGCCTCCGTCACAAAGACTGCGCTGAAATAGGGCGCGATGCCTACACTGATATCTGGCGCGAGTGGCCGGGCATACGCGCCCTGGACGAGGAATCAGTCGAGGCGTAGGACTCCTTTTACTGCGATGTGTTTACACACCCTTTCACCGTAGAAATAAACAGGCTATGTCACCCATATTAGATCCCAACCAAGCGCGGGCAGGGCGCGAACAACTCGTAGAGCAGGGATACACTATTGTCCCCGGACTCCTTGCAGATCCCCTACTCGGCGAGTTTCAGCGCTGGTCTCAGCGCGTCTTTGACACCGTGCCCGTCGATGCCAAATACCGCTACCAAGGCAGCGATATTCACGTTTACACGCCGCGTATCTGGGAGAAGATGGACGCAGAGCCAGACCAAAAGCACTTCGCAGATCCGATCGTTGAAAAAATCATTGACTACGCACCGCAAAAGCAGGTCTGTGCCGAATTGGGGCTGGAAAATCTGCAACCGCGCGACAATATTATCCTGCTTTCCAAGCCGGCATACGGCCCCCCACTTTACTGGCACCAAGACTTTATGAACTGGAACCACCCGGAAGCCGCGGCGCCTTGGCCCACGGTTATTTTCCTGTCCTATTACATGAGCGACACGACGCGAGAGAATGGCTGCCTTCGCGTCATTCCCGGCACACATCGCAAGCGAATTCCCCTGCACGATGTCCTTCCCGACGCACACGGTACTGAAATACAGGCTATAAACGACTTGGACCATCCCATTTTCATGGACCATCCAGACAGCGTAGACGTGCCGCTCACGTCGGGCGACCTGATTATTGCCGATGCGCGATTGCTCCATGCTGCTTGGCCAAATCAAACGGCACAGCGCCGCACCCTCGTCCTAGCATGGCATGGCGTATTCTCTTTTCCACAGCCGCCCAGTTGGTGGACGGGCGAAGTACCAGAAGCTATACGGAATTTTGATCCTCAATTCACCTGTGCCGGAACGCGCAAACCCAGTCATCACCTGCAATAAGAAGGTCTGGGATCGCCGGAATCCAATACGAATACGGGACCAAAATCTATGCCGGGAATACCACGGGCCGACCCCGAACAGTTTATGCAATGCGCCCCCGTTCTTCACGTAGACGACGTGCTACAGACAGTTAGCTTCTATTGCGATCTACTCGGTTTTCATTCGGATTTTGGCGATGCTCAGTATGCGGTCGTATGGCGCGAAAATGCGGCCATTCATTTCACACGTGGTTCCACAAGAGCGACCGGCATACATCTGTTTGTCTGGATACGCGACGTCGATGCCTACTACACAGAGATCCAATCTCGCGGCGTTGAAATAGAACGAGAACCCGCTAATCAGCCCTATGGCATACGCGATTTTAGCCTACTGGACTGCAATGGCACTAGGATCGTTTTTGGACAGGACAACAGACTGACATAGGGCGCCAACGCTTCGTCCTATGGCCACGACTGGCTTGTGTCCTCATGCCGCGTACGCCATTTTTTATAGGCCGACGCACAGTGCAACAATTCGAGAAACTAAAGGATCTTTAACCGCCTCATGACACTGCACCTATACGACACCTACGAGCGCCAAGCACGCCCCTTCGCTCCCATTGACCCACCTCGCGTTGGGCTCTACGGATGTGGCCCGACCGTTTACAACTACCAGCATATAGGCAACCTCCGCACTTATATATTCGAAGACATACTGCGCCGAGCGCTCGAATACAGCGGCTACGAGGTCAACCACGTCGTCAATATCACCGACGTAGGCCACCTGACTTCAGACGGCGATACGGGCCAGGATAAAATGGAGGCCAGCGCCCAGCGCCAGGGTAAGACAGCCTGGGAGTTAGCCGCACTCTATACAGACGTTTTCAAAGAAGACTTGCGTTTACTCAACGTCCTCGAACCGCACGTCTGGTGTCGAGCCACGGATCACATTGAAGAGCAAATTGGCGCCGTGCGAACTATTGAGGAAAAGGGCTATGCCTACAGCACATCTGACGGCGTGTACTTCGACACCGAAAAACTCGACGACTACGGTTACCTAGCCCGCCTCGACGTCGACGGACTACAGGCCGGGGCCCGCGTGGAGCTGGGCGACAAGCGGAAGATAACCGACTTTGCGCTGTGGAAGTTTAGCCCCGTCGACGAAAAACGTCAGATGGAGTGGGACAGCCCCTGGGGCATTGGCTTTCCCGGATGGCACATCGAGTGTAGCGCTATGTCAGCTAAGTATCTCGGCGAGTATTTTGATATACACTGCGGCGGAGAAGATCACATTCCCGTACATCACACCAACGAAATCGCCCAAGCTCAAGCATGTTACGGCACGCGCCTAGCCAATTTCTGGGTGCACGGCGCCTTCTTACAGCTGGGCGGAGAGAAGATGTCTAAATCGAGCGGCGATTTCCTCCGTCTGCAGACGCTCATCGACCGCGGCTACGACCCGCTCGCCTATCGCTTCTTCTGCCTCGGCGCGCGCTATCGCGCAAAGCTCACCTTTGCCTGGGAGAGCCTCGACGCTGCGGCTACTGCCTTTGAGCGGCTGCGCGTCACAGCCCACGCGTGGGGCGAACCGACCGTCGAAGACGAGGATTTTGTCACTCGCTTCCGCGAACGCGTAGAGGACGATCTAAATATGCCCCGCGTGCTGGCTTTGGTTTGGGAACTGGTCGGCAGCGACCTAGCCAACGGCATAAAAAAAGCAACGCTTTTGCACTTTGACCAGGTACTCGGCTTAGAGCTTGATCAGTGGCAACCAGAAGCGGAAGAGGCAGTGCCCGCAGAAATCCGTGAACTGGCCGAGCAGCGGCAACGAGCACGCGAGGAAAAGGACTGGGAGCAAGCCGACGAGATACGCGACAAAATCGTCGCAGCAGGGTACGAGATAATCGATGCGCCAGAAGGACCAAAGCTCAGCCGCTCTATTCCCAGCCACATCCTACAAATGGTCGAAGAGCGCACCGCTGCGCGCGCGGCAAAGAACTGGGCTAAAGCCGACGAGATGCGCGACAAAATCACCGCAGCTGGATATGAAGTAATAGATGCAGCCGAAGGTCCCCAGATTCAGCCCATTCCCTAAACGGAGCCCTAGCTGTCGACCGTAAGCATGCCCAATTAATTTTGATCTGGAACGACAGCATATGGCACCTTGCCCCCAGACGACCTGACAGAGAGATAGTGCATTATGCCTAGAGTGCTTATAGCTGAGTGCAAACAAGAGATTTCTTCATTTAATCCGGTCGACTCGACGTACGACTATTTCACCGTAAACTACGGAGCCGAACTCCTGGCCTATCACGACGGCAAAGGCACTGAGGTGCGCGGAGCGCTCGACGCATTCAAGGCCGACTCCGACATAGAGACCGTACCTATATACGGAGCCCGTTCCAACTCGGCAGGTCCCCTCGCCCAAGAGAGTTTTGAACGCATTGCCTCCGAGTTTTCACACGCATTAGAAGCGCACGCTTCCAACGCCGACGCACTTTATTTCTGCCTGCACGGGGCTATGGGCTGCACGCAAGAGATGGACCCAGAAGGCTACCTATTGGCCGAAGCGCGACGCATCCTCGGCCCCAATGTGCCCATTGTTCTCTCGCTCGACCTGCACGGTATCCTCACCGAGAAGATGCTGAAAAACAGCAGCGGGTTTGCCCTGTACCACACCTATCCACACGTAGATTTTGCCGATACGGGACGCCGCGCAGCCGAGCTATTAATGCGCGTCTTACGCGGCGCCAAACCCACCGTGTGCCGCGTCAAAGTCCCCGCACTCGTCCGCGGCGATGAGCTAATTACCGCAACGGGCGTCTATGGGGAATCTATTCGCTACGCGCAGAAGTTGGAACAAGATCCGCGCGTGCTGGCTGCCGGCATGATCATCGGCAACCCCTTCACAGACGTGCCCGAACTGTGTTCGCAGTCGGTGGTCATCACCGACGACGAGCCAGAATTGGCCGAGGTCGAAGCCCTCCATATGGCCGGAGCTTTTTGGGAGCGGCGCGCGCAGATGCAGCCCGAACTAGTCGAGCCGGAAGAAGCCGTAGAGCAGGCCAATAAGATGCCGGGGGCCGTCATTTTCACCGATGCGGCCGACGCGACATCTTCCGGCGCCACCGGCGATAGCAATGCCCTTTTACAGGCGCTCATAGATGGAGATTTTGCCGGCGAAGTGCTCGCACCCATCGTCGACCCTGCCGCAGCCCTCATGGCCCACGAAGCCGGACTGAACGGCAAATTAGACGTGGTGATCGGCGGCGCTCTAGACGCGCGTTTCCCTCCGCTACAGCTCTCGGTCATAGTCGAACAGCTCGGAGACGGCGAGTACCCGCTCGAATCTTCTGGCACGCCCGAAAGCGCGGGACTAACGGCCGTACTGCGCTGCGCCAACTACACTATTGTCGCCCTGAGCCGCTCCGTGCGCTTTATAGACCGATCGCCTTTTATCGCCCACGGCCTGAACCCGGAAGACTACGATCTCGTCGTCGTAAAATCACCGCACTGCCAGCCGCATTTTTTTGATGCCTGGTCAGAGAAAAACTTTAACGTGGATGCGCCCGGTTCGACCAGTGCCAACCTCAAGACGTTGGGACATCGCGTGTGTCAACGCCCCATGTATCCCTTAGATGCCGACGTCGGATTTCAACCTCGTGCCGAGATATATCGATAGAAAAAACCATATGATTAAACAGTCTGTTTATTTCGCCCCAAGGGCGATCCGCTTCATGCGCTCCAGACAACGTATGATCTCTGTAACGTATGGCGCAATGAATTCGGCACACACCCAAGCGAGACTGCGATGAGCACAGCGCTAAACGTCGTGCCAACAGGTGGAGCTTTGGGCGCCCAGATAGCAGATATCGACCTCACCCAACCTCTTCTCCCCGATCAAGTTGGGCAGGTACGAACGGCTCTCCTCGACTACGGCGTGGTGTTTTTTCGCAACCAACGCATAAGTGAACCCGATCAGGTTCGCTTTACGAGCTATTTTGGACAGCCGGTAGAACACGTGCGCAAACAGCGCGAGCGCCCCGTGCCAGAGATTTTTATCATCTCCAATCTCAAGGAGGACGGGGAGCCCATTGGAGCACTGGGACACGGCGAGGTCTCCTTCCACTCTGACCTGTCTTACCTTCGTCAACCAGGTACGCTCTCCGTGCTCTATGCAGTTGAAATACCTCAAGAGGGTGGACAAACCCAGTGGTGTAACTGCACTGCGGCGTACGCAGACCTCGACAGCGATATCAAGGAGCAAATCAAAGACCTGCGCGCCGTGCATCGCCACTACGTGGAGGAGCAGAATCCACCAGAGATGATTCACCACCCCGTCGTTCGTACACACCCAGAGACGGGTCGTAAATCGCTCTATGTTGGCCCCCATCTGACCAAGCATATTGTCGGCATGAAGAGCGGAGAGAGCGCCGAGTTACTCGCTCTACTATACGCTCACTTGGAGCAACCGCGTTTCATTTGGACGCACGAGTGGCAGGTTGGCGATCTCGTCCTGTGGGACAATCGACCGACCATGCACCGCCGCCTTCCCTTTCCCGCTCATCAGCGCCGCCTTATGAAACGGACGCAAATTTTCAACGACGAGATTCCCTTCTGATGGATGCCTTTCGAGCTTTAGTCGTCGACAAGCACGGCGATCAACTCATGGCAGATATTCGCGAAATTGAGAGTGTGCATCTGCCAGAGGGCGATGTGACCGTTGACGTTGCCTATTCTTCCCTAAACTACAAGGATGGACTCGTGCTCAACGGGCTGGGCGGTTTGGTCAAGACCTATCCACACGTGCCGGGCATCGACTATGCCGGAACCGTATCATACAGCACACACCCCGACTTCACACGGGGTGATCGCGTTATTGGTACGGGGTTTCGCGTAGGTGAAGTACGCTGGGGGGGCTATGCACAGCGCGTTTCAGTCAGCGGAGACTGGCTCGTCTCCTTACCCCAGAGCCTCAGCTTATACCGCGCTATGTGCCTCGGCTCAGCAGGCCTCACTGCGGCAATCGCCCTACGCACACTCGAAGAACACGGACTGCATCCCAACCAAGGCGAGGTGCTAATCACCGGCGCCTCTGGCGGCGTCGGCTCATTCTCCGTATCTCTATTGGCTCATCTGGGCTATCAGGTAGCCGCACTTACGGGGCGGGAAGAAAACCTAGACTATCTGCGACAGTTGGGCGCAAAAGAGATTTTACCGAGATCTGAACTATCAAGCCCTACAGGAAAACCCTTGGAAAGTGCCCGCTGGGCGGCCTGCATAGACTCTGTGGGAGGCCCAGTCTTGTCTAGGGTACTAGCGCAGACAAAGCCCGGTGGCTCCACGGCCGCCGTCGGACTTGCCGGTGGCGCCGCCCTGGAGACCTCGGTCATGCCCTTTTTACTGCGTGGAATCAACCTACTGGGCATCGACTCGGTATACTATCCGAACGCGCGGCGCAGCGAAGCGTGGCAACGTTTGGCGGACGTTATTCCAGAAGATGCATTTGACCGCATTACGACTGAGGTTAGCCTCTCTGACCTTCCAGAATTGGGACGCTCAATACTTGCAGGACAAGTGCGCGGCAGAGTAGTAGTGGACGTAAATAGATAAACTATATTTTTACAATCCACCTAAAACCGAAAGTAGACCACCATGCGAGATGCACTGAGAGTTCTTTTCGTCGCCGGTATTGTCTCAACTTTCTTCACGGGAGTATGCGCGCAGATGCCCGGAGCCTATACCACCTCATACTTTGGCTATGACGACTGTATTATCCTCGAGAACGAAACCGTGCGCGCAGTCCTTACCGAACACGGCGGCCGCATACTCGAATATTCTCTCAAAGGCAACAACGCGATCTATCTCGACCCAGCACAGGAAGGATGGATATACGAACCCGGAGAACAAACCGTCGATCCTACGGGCGGTCGTTTAGACATTGGTCCAGAAGCGACCATTCCTCCTCATCCAGACCTGTGGTTTGGCCGCTGGACGGGACATATTACGGGACCGCGTGCGGCCCGTTTGGTAAGCGTAGAAGACGAGGCTACAGGCGTACAGCTCATTCGCGACTTCGCACTAGACGAACACAGCTCGCACCTTCGCGTAACGCAGACCATCAAAAACATATCAGACAGCGAAAAGCACTGGGCCCATTGGAG
Source organism: uncultured bacterium (assembly GCA_937942165.1). GTDB lineage: Bacteria > Latescibacterota > UBA2968 > UBA8231 > UBA8231. Next base: position 41,971 of record CALDFW010000010.1, read on the forward strand.
TCGCACCTTCGGCACTGGCGGCGGCATTGTGTTTATACCGATCTCTACCGAGAGTCGCTTTCCCGATCACTACATTATGTATGGCCCTGGACCCGTTATGAACTTTCGCCCCGACGATCCCAATATCCGCATCCGCGACGGCTTTATCGAAGTATTGAACACGCCCGAACGACCCAAACTTGGCATGGACTCAATGGTCGGCTGGTTTGCCTATGCGGAGAAAAACGACTTACTGTGGGTCAAACGCTACCCTACTTACCCAGACCGTCCCTATAAAGAGATGGCAGGACTCACCATATCTATTTGGTATTATAAAGACCAGATGACTGAGCTAGAGCCCATTGGACCGCGCGAGAATATAGCACCAGGCAAAAGCGCTTCTTTCACAGAGGATTGGTGGCTCCTCCCCTATGAGTTTCCCGGCGACAACAAAGTTGACTTGGATGCCCTCGAACTCTTAGTAGAAACACAGGCCCGATAGCTTTTGATCCGCCCTATGCAAAAATGGCCACCGCCTTTGAGCGGCGACCATTTTTGCATAGATCCCCAACTGACCTTGCCAGCATACAGGCTCCTTCAGATAGCGTAGGTGTTAAGCACGCCTTCCTTCTGCATGATGTCGCCGGCAATCGCATACGTCGTGCCGTGCATGGCCATCACCACGAGACCAATGTCCTGCGCCAGATACCCTCCGGCATATAGATTGGGAATATCAATAGACTCGTAGTTATGTGCGTGCGTTTGCAGCTGATGGACCTGAAACCTATAGGCGTCTCGCTTGTCAAAGAGCGAGAGTGGACCAAAGCCCTGCAGCAACGAATAATCGGCCCAGCCACCAATCTCCGTCACTATGTGATCAACCTCTACCGTACGCACTCCATCCGGCGTTTCCACGGCCACGCCCCCATCTGGATCAATCTTTTTGATACGCGTGTTGTAAAGCGCTTCCATCCGAGGAGAAGCCTCCCGCAGAATGTCCGCGATCCGCTGATAGTACGGCAAGTATAGGCTATCGTTTATCAGCTGCCAGTGAATCCCACTAGCCTGACGCATACTGTATACCACCTGCTTGCCCGCATCGTGCAGTTCTGTAGCGGCCCAATCGCCCGAGCGCCCTCCTCCAACGACCATCACGCGTTCTCCAGGGAAATCTTCGGGCCTATCGTAGAAAGGTGTCACAAATGGCTGATCCTCCCCCTCGACATCGAGCTGACGCAGTTTAGCTCGCTGTCCCGTCGCATAGACGAGATACTTGCACGTATAGGTGCTCTCGTCTCCGGTCTTCACGTCGCGTGTACACACCTTGAAACCTCGCTCATGCGGAGCAATTTCGTACACGTCCTGCCACGTTCGAACGCGATCCTCTACGGCAAAGCGCTCGGGGATTCGATGGTAATAGTCGATGAGATCGGTCTTTTTTATCAAGGTGTTGACGTCGATTTCGAGGCCCATCTCATCCGCGTGCTGCGCGAGGGGATAGAAAGCGAATTCCATCCACTGCCCCGGTGACAGCGTCAGCAAATTGCGCGGCGCGTTGTTCCACAGTCCGCCCACTTCTTCTCGCGTGAGTAGCAGCGTATCCACACCTTGTTCACGGCGAAATCCCATGGCGATCTGATCTAAATCCTCAAAAAGCTTGCGCGGATGATGCAGGGCGCGAAACAAATCGACGGGAGCAATGCCGCGCGCAACTAAATCGTTAAAATCGATCCCAAGCAGCGATCCTTCTACCTGCTGCAAGGCATCAGCCAGGGGACCATAGCGACGAGAAAAGGTCGTAGCTGGACGAAAAAAGGGCTGCCAACCGCCCAATACCGCGGCCAAGGGCAAACCGGCAGGGCCTCCCCCGACGACAATTACGGTGCGATGTTCAATTAGGGACATTCAGGTTCATTCTCCTCAATACGGACGGCAAGTAACGCGGTTTATAACGGGGCGAACTAGTAAAAAAAACAGGATGTCCTCCCGCGTCAAACAAATGGCTATCAGCGCGTTTCCGCTGGTTTGATTTCGAGGTTATTGATAGATTGGGCGACGGAACGGACGTAACGATCATTCGAAAACAGCATTCTAAACTGTGGAGATCAATGCGATGAGAAACGTAACACTGCTCTCATTCACGCTATTCACACTGTGCGGTGCCGCAGGTGCACAACACGTAATTTGGCCATCTGCAAGCGTCAGCGCACTTACCGAAGACTGGTCCGGCGAGCGCACGGAAGACGGGCGCCCCAAGGTCTCTGACGATCTCTTGGAGCGATTAAAGGGCCTGTCTATGGAAGAAGTCTGGGGATCTCTCAGACGCAAGGGCTATAACAATCAGTTTGAAAATTTCGCGGGCACTCAGCAAAACGGCTGGGACATCCTGCATCCCGACCAAGTAATGACGGGGCGAGCTCTGACCGCGCAGTTTATGCCGCTGCGCCCAGATTTCAACGGCTATGTGCAGCGACAGGCCGAGCGTGAAGGCACTAAAACGCCCGTAACCAACTACGCACCGATCATCAAGCTGCAGGAAGGCGATATTTACATTGCCGACAGCTACGGAAAAATAGTCGATGGCACGCTGATAGGCGATAATCTGGGGAATGCCATATACGCGGCTAGCAAGCGCGGCGTCATATTTAACGGATCAGTTCGCGACGTAGAGGGCCTGTCCGAAATAGACGGCTTTAACTTCTGGATTCGCGGTTCCGATCCATCGGCCATCCGCGAAATGATGGTGGCGACGATCAACGCGCCTATAAGAATTGGACGTGCAACCGTTCTCCCGGGCGACGTGATCTTAGCCAAATCGACAGGCGTGGCGTTTATCCCCCCGCACCTCGTACAGGAAGTCGTCATACGCGGAGAGTACATCGCTCTGCGCGATGCTTACAATTTTTTCTGTATCAAAACGGGTAAGTATGAGTATGTGAACGAAGCATTCGTCGTCGAGGCTGAGGTATTCGAACGCGATTTCCGCACTTGGCTAGCGCAAAAGAAAGACTTACCCATGCCCAGAGAGGAACTAGAAGCCTACTTAGGCCAGCTCGACGCAGAGAAAAAAGCTAGGCGCTGATACGTAGTGCAGCTCAGGGCAGAAACTGGTTGGCTCGCTCTAGCTTCTCGGGAAGATAGGTATCGATTACGTGATTTAAGTCGTGCACAGCAAAAGCCTGCTGCTCGGCGCGATAGCCCATCTTTTTGAGCTTGAGCAGCGCGTCCTGCCATTTCTTATAGTGCTGAACAAAGGGATCGTTTTTGAGCGCATCATCAATTCGCTTTATATCGACTTCCGTCATCTTGTGCGTCGGAAGGCCATATTCCTCTATATCATCCGGCGTCACGCCCAGAAAATGCGCGCGGGGAACGCAGAAAGCTTCATTGATATGCGCGGCGTTCCCCGATCCGACCTTTAGCGTTCGATAAATATTGCATATGCCGTAGGGATCACAGTCGACAAAAGCATAGGTCGGAATATCGAGCTCTTCGCTCATGCGCCGTATAAAACGGCGGGTGGCGCGCGTTGGAACGCCTCCCATTGAGATTAGAATGCAGTTTGCAGTACGCCAATAGTTGTGTTTGACCAAGCGCTGAAACATACCGGCAGTTTCGATGGCAAGAATAAACTGAGCATCGGATTCAAAGCGCAGATGCTCTACGGAGATGGGGATTGAATACGCGCCCGAACCGAATTTAGTGCAGTCTATAGCCAACTCTTCATTGCTGTCCCGGTCGACGTCAAACACGACCAGATTTCCAGCGACCTCACCGCCCTTTTCTTCTGGAACAAAACCCAACTGCTCTCGGTTAACCGAGAAAAAGGCCTCGACATCATCGAGAACGGCGTCGGACTCGGTCTGCTCACCAAAGCGAATTTCTTCCGACCATCCCTTGGCCACATAATAGGCTTCGCGCTTGGTCGCGATGTCGTCAGTTTCTATCAGATTTTTTGACAGCGCAATCATTTTCAATGACTGGGCAAAGGTCTTTACCGTAGAGACGGCTAAGGAGCGCTCTTTGGTTTTGCGGCCGATCTGGAAAAAACCCGCTTTCGGATCAAATCGGACGTTGCTCAAGTTGCGCAGCGGAAACTTCATGGACGGCTTTTGTTTGCGCAATATCTTGTCGCGAATGCTTTTGGCCTCTTTGGCGATTTGTTTTAGTAGGTCTTCATTCACGATCGACTCCTCTCCAACAAGCCCTGTAAGTTCTTTTCGACGTTCTGCGTTTTTCGATCGCCGTCTCCTGTTATTTCTTGCAGCGCAGCGGCAATATGGCCTATGTACTGAGCAATATAATCCTTCTTGCGAGCCGCTTCCGCCTCTCGGCGCATCTTACCGATGTGCTCTCCCACCTTGCGACCACACTCCTGCACACCAAGTCGTATCTCCTTGATGATTTCGTCGTAGTGGGCAACGGCATCTTTACTCTCAGATGTAAAAGGCACCCACACTGAGGCCACATGTACTATTACGACGAGGGGCCCTGTAGGCAGTGCGTTATTACTCTGACTGATCCGATAGTTTCGCCAGTCGGTATCAATCAGACTCCGCGTTATCGCGCAGGCAGAAGGCTGGTAAAGCAGCGGAACGCGGTTGGCAAAGCGCATTAGCTGCACGGAACCTTCTGGGTTAATATCACCACCGTAGGCAACGGCCACTTCTATTTGAAACGGATTACCTCGGTAGACCGCTGGCGGTCGCGTTGTCGATGCGTAAAAAGCCGCTTGAACGTTGGCCTGGAGAGAGGCGGTGAGCAGGTCTTCACCAATAGGCACAATGCAGTCTGTAGGTGGACGCATCAGCTTGGTGGCGTTGATTGCCTTGAAAAGGCGATCGCTCTCTTCTCGCGCAATGCTTTTAGGACGTCCATTCGGTTTGAGGTCTGCTCGAGTACAGATATCTTTGGCAACCCGAACCGAGACGCGGGAGAACTCCTGTGTGAGAAAACCCTGCAGCGTGCGGTGCGGCGTTCCCTGCAGCATCTTCATCAAGACGCCCAATTCAATACCGTGCGGATGGGGCTTAATTTCTTGGGCCTCTTGAGGCATTTCTTCGCTACTGCGCTCATAGAGTTCTTCCCGGCCATCAGGTGCCGTATAGAGCAGCTGTAAGTGCGGGTTCGCCAAGGCCGTCTGGCGCAGGTATTCATCTACCGACTGTCGGCCGCGCTGGTACCGCGCTTCCATCTCTATCTCGACCTGCGTCCCCTGTTTCTGGTCCCATTCGCACGGCTCTTCACGCACGATCTGCGGCTTGTTGCGCGCCGTATCGATTTGCATCTCGTAGCAGTGGGCTGGCCGCTTGGCTCCAGTGCGCGAAATGACGCGCGTCGCTTTCCCCGTAGTTAACTGGCCGTACATACTCGCCGCAGAGATACCAATTCCCTGCTGGCCGCGCGACATGCGTAAACGGTGAAACTTTGAGCCGTAGAGCAGCTTCCCAAAGATGTTGGGAATCTGACTTTTGACGATGCCAGGACCGTTATCGCAGACGCGCATTATGTATCGATCATCCGCAACCTGCGTTAACTGAACTTCAATATCGGGCAGTATACCCGCCTCTTCGCAGGCATCTAAGCTATTGTCTACCGCCTCCTTTATACCTGTTAGCAACGAGCGGCGCGGATTGTCAAAGCCCAGCAAGTGGCGATTGCGGCTGAAAAATTCGGAGACGGAAATCTCGCGTTGGCGCGCAGCCATCGATTGCGCATTCACCTTACTGCTACGAGCGGCACGGGACGAAGATGACGTCGCCGAATCGGCAGACAGCAAATCCATCTGGGCATCTTTTTTCTTACCCATCTACAGTCCTTTTTCGGGAGAGCGAAAAAGCCCCTGCGCAGGAAGAACCTACGAGGGCGTCACACACTATGATCTGGGAGAAACAGGTGCAAAAATGTAAGGCGCGTAAACAGGGGTTGTCAATAAGATCAGGACTCTAAAGAACCCTCATTTTCAGATGCGTACGTTGACAAAAGGCTCTTTGTGGACACATTCCTCCTTGCGCATAACCCTCCTGTGGGATGCGTTGGTTTCACGTCAACTGATCCGACGCATCCCACACCCATACACTGACCCGTTCGACACCCTATTCCGTAGAGAAAAGTAGTTGCATAACTGCGTCATGAGGCGAGAAAATCTTCCCTTTCCGCGCGCGTAGCATGTGCAATATATCGCTCTTATTAAATCCCTCATCACGCATGTATTCAATCAGAGGCTGATTGCGGTCGTCCGGCGCTACTCGATCTATCACCGCATAGAAGCTTTCCAGCAGTGACATCGTATTCACAGACGGTGATTGGACACCTGTGCGGTCTCCCATTCCACCGCTCAGCAGGCGCTGAGCAGACTGAAGTATGGTTCGGCGCTGCGCATCTTTGGGGTCTATACTCTCGACGATTTCACTGCAGGCAGCAACCGACCGCTCCCCAAGGCTGGCAACTTCTGCGACGAGTTCGTCATAGCTATCCATCCGATCTAGACGCAGCAACACCCCGGCTAAGAGAGTTAGCAGATCGGGATTGCCTCCATCTAATCTTCTGCGCTCAGTAAAAACGTGCCAGCGTGCGCGCACGCGCTGAGGATCATGGGAAAAGCGCGCCGGATGCTCCGGGACGCGAGCAGCCAATTCATCTATGATTTCGCGCGCGTGCTCTCCAACCACGAGCCTCCTCCCTCCAGTCAGCTGAGTATACTGCGGTAGGAACACGTCGTGATACCGCGGATGGCGATCGAGCTTGCGAATAATCTCGCTGAGTAGAAAGCCAGAAAAATCTGGGTATTCATGATCTAAACGCAGATAATAGCCCCAGATAATCTCTATTAGACCGGAGAGCAGTTCGTCATCGTTTTGCGTGTAGGACAACAGAGCATCGCGTTCAATCATGAGCTGCATAACGTCGTGACCACCGCCCAGTTTAAGCAAGCGAAATCCCAATGACTTCTTCTTGCGAAAAGACAGGTGCTGGCAGTTGTTAAAAAGCCCCTGTAGATCTTCGAGCGCCTTCACGTGCAGTAACTGACGAAAGTCTAGCGCAACGCTCCCGTATTTGGGCTCTTCTGGACTACTCGAATAGCGCATCAATTTTTCTTTGAATTCGACTGTGGGATAGTAGCCGCCTCCCCAGTATTCTCCTTCGCCCCATCCGATCTCCGCAAAGCCCCTAATCCCAGGCGCACCGAGTTCAACAAGCTGATCCATCAGTCTGTCACCCTTGATCTGCGCGCTAATGCCAAAGCGCGCCACATCCTGTAGATCGTGCTGCAAATCGACCACGCCCTCCGGTTGGGTTGGCTGTCCCAAGCGCTCTGCGGCGGCAAATGCCGCAGGATGTACGATGTCACGATCGATATCGTAGTAGCTCGGATACCCCAAGTTGTCCCGCGTAGTAAAGAGCTTTAGCCGCGCCCATTTGCGTTCGAGCCCTTCGTCAAAGACGCCGTCAACCCAAGCATACGGATCGCTGTCGTCTTCTCGCCGGATCGAGTATAGGTGTTCCTCATACGCGTTGTAAAACAGATTGAACTCGCATTCCGGATCTTCGGAGTACTGCAAGTGCTGGTTCAACTCTTCCATTGTGCTACGCACAAAGTGATGACCCAGAGTGTAGTGGGAATGTAGATGTAACCGCGCGCGCCGAACGAATGATAGCAGCATTAAATAGTTCATCAGAGGCGTAGTTTCTGCTATCATGGTCTCGCTGATTGCCCAGTAATCATAGCCTTTATTATGGGCCTCTTTGAGCACCATCTCCGGCATATAAACGGTTTTGCGCGTATATCCAACGTGGAAAGACTGGTGGGCACGGCAGTGGTGGAAAACGAGCAGGTCCGGACTCTTAACCATCGTCACGCTAATGCCCCAGTGAAGCAGTGCGTCCACGTAGGATTCGGGCAGCTGACGAATGGCGCCATAGAAAAACTTTACCACATCGTGGCCGGCATGGTAGCGCGGGAGCTTATCGTCGGCCATAAGTCGGCCGGCGCGCAGGCGGTTTTGCTGGCCAAAAACTATGGTCTTTTCATGTATGCGCAGGGACGCATTCACTTCGGCGTGCGATATAGCCCCCTCGCGCAAACCGCTGTTGGGACGTCCTTCGCTCGTCGACTCGGTATGCAGTTCATCGCTCATACCAGATAATATAGAAATCCCGCTGATCTCCGGGATCAGCGGGACTCACCTGTGCGCGTGCTCACGAAAAGCACGCACCTATATACTCTGCGGGCTAGCCGCGCCCGACGTAGTGCTGCTCAGTGGGCAGTACGATCGCTTCGAGAAAGTTGACGTGCGGCGGTAGCGCAGCCATATGCAAGCAGGCATCGGCTATCTCTTCCATGCTCATCATCGGCTCTCCACCATCCGAGACCATACCACTACCGGCCGTATTGCTACCTTCGTTCATGCGTCGCTCGACGCGGACATTGCCCGGATGCAGCGCTGAGACAACGATCCCATGGTCTCGTCCCTCCAAGGCAGCAGCTTTAGTTAACCCCCATACCCCGTGCTTTGTTGCCGTATAGGGCACCGAGTACATTCGCGGCATCTGCGCCGATATGCTGCCTATGTTGATAATGCGTCCACCCCCTTGCTCCTTCATCGTGCGGAAGGCCGCGCGCGTGCATAGAAAAGGACCCGTTAGGCAAGCACCTACCACGTTGTGCCACGCTTCCATGGTAATATCTTCAATAGGCCCCCCGTCGAAGGCCCCCGCATTATTGATGAGAATATCAAGGCGACCGTGCCGGTCTTGGGCGCTTGCAAAGAGCGCGTCAACCTGCTCTTCGTCTGCTACGTCCGTCGGCACACCCAATACTCCGACGCCAAATTCAGCGGCTATTTCTCGCGCCGTCTGGGCCAGCGCATCGGCTCCGCGCGCAGCAAGAGTCAGCGCAGCACCTTCTGCGGCCAGCGCCCGGGCAATCGCTTTGCCGATGCCGCGATTACCCCCTGTTACGAGCGCGACTTTACCATCCAACTTACCCATCTTTGCTGCTCCTTTGCTCAATGCGCAACAGGTGAAAATCACCCGCCGCAAGTTCCAACTCAATGCGATCTTTTACCTGATCATACTGCACGCCAGTTAGGGCATCAAATGCCGCAGACTCACTCAACTGCAAACGCACTTTCTGAGCCGCATGCGCCCAGCGATTGACCACTAGGATGTGGCTTATGCGCGTACCATCACCGAAGAGACCGACTTCAACCTCCCCATCGATGCGTCTAATCAGGCTGTTTTGCAACAGCAGACGCGAGGAAAGAGTCCCGTGAAAATGCAGCAATTCCAAAGCCGGGCTCAGCGTGCGCAGATCGCCATTTATCTGCTGCACGGCCGCATAACTAGACGTCGGCGCGCCGCCCGCATCAACGAGGCCCTCATACACGCGCGTTTCTACTACGCGCCCCTCGCCGTTTCGCAGTTCCTCAACCCCTGAACTGTATAGGAAATACACGATACCCGACGCCCCACGTGACAGGCCCAAGCCAACCTGCAGCCGTATCTCAGCAGGCGTTGGCTTGCGATAGTACACCTGAGTGCCGCGCACTTCGCTCTGCACTTGCACAATCGCATGCCACCGCCCCGAACGTCCTTCAAGACCGCGTGCAACTTCGTCAAACCCATCGGCTAACAAGCTAATTCGGCGCTGAAATGAACCGCCCTGTGAGGGCACTCCGCCGCGAAATACGTAGTGTTCCTGCTGAAACACGTTGTCTCTACCACCCGAATCAAAGAGCGCATCAAAGAAGGCGTGCTGATCTTCGTAGTCGCGCAAACGCCCTACGCTGTAAGCGGGGCGTTCCGCATCGATCTCCGCGAGCGCAACGACGACGTCAGATAGAGAATCATACTGCTCTCGCCGATAGTCTTCATGTCCAATCAGATATCCAGCAAAAGCCGGAGTAGCGTTCCATTGGCGATATACGCCTTCTACGACAGCACGCAGTGAATCCCCGTCTAAGCCTTCTCCACGCGTGGCCCAGTTATGCAATTTGTCGTAAGGACTGTAGTTGCTCGGCTCGTAATAAGCCAACATGTGCCAGCCTCGATCAGAGGCAAAGCGCATCAACTGCTCTTCAGCCGTTCCCCGATCGTCTCTGTAACGCTGCAGCCACTGCACGGCGTTGACGCCGAGATCCGCTAGGTAGGCGCGATCCTGCTCTCCAAAGCGAAAATCATTCATGCCAGCGGGAAGCCATGTCGCAATCCAAAGCGGCCCCGTCGGCAGCGTGCTCGGCGTATAGTCAAGACTAGCGGTCGGATTAACGGCGCTGCAGGAAGGGCCCATTAGAATCAATGCACATAGCACCGCAAACCGGCTGCTCGGAAGCATGGGGTGCTACTCGCTCTGTAGTTTGGGATTATTTGCGTGGCGGTCGCGGTCGCGACGCGTTTTCTTGTCCATTGCCCGCGCGAAGGCCTCTTCGAGGTCGACACCCGTCTGATTGGCCAGACAAATCAGCACAAAGAGCACGTCGGCCATTTCCATGCCGAGATCCCGCTCTTCGCCCTCTTTAAAACTCTGATCGCCATAAGTTCGTGACATCAGGCGTGCCAGCTCGCCGACTTCTTCCATCAGCACCGCCGTATTGGTCAACTCGGAGAAATAGCGCACACCAATGGTTTGAATCCACTCGTCAACTTCGCGTTGGTATTGGGCTAGGGTGCGTTCGGACATGGCGTATAGTTCAGGTGAAGGAGGGCACGCTCATGACGATGCCGTCGCCTTTACAGGCGCTCCAGTTTAGCGCCCAAGTTTCGCAGGCGATCCTCGAGATACGCGTGGCCGCGATCGAGCTGATACAGGTTATGGATACTTGTGCGTCCCTCGGCTGCTAGACCAGCCAAGACACAGGCAGCTCCAGCTCGTATGTCGAGCGCGCGCACCTGCGCTCCCTTTAGGCGAGCCGGGCCGTGCACGATCACTAGGTTATCTTTTTCCGGCGAGAGCTGAGCGCCAAAAGCGCGTAAGTTCTTGATGTGTCCAAGACGATTCTCAAAGACGGTCTCGCGCACGTAGCTATCCCCTTTAGCAACGCAAGCAAGCGCCATGATGCAGGGCTGCAGATCGGTCGGAAATCCGGGGTAAAACGTGGTCACTACGTTGATTGGCGACAGCGTCTGTGGACCCTGCACGCGCAGCCAGTCTCCGTCTTGGGTAGTGTGCACGCCCATTTGTTGCAGCTTGGCCGTAAAGATACCCAAGTGGTCTAGCTCTACGCCCTGAAGCCGAATATCCCCGCCGGTGATCGCTCCTGCCATCATGAGCATGCCTGCGTCCAAGCGGTCGTACATCACTTCGTGTTCAGCTCCGCGCAGCTTCTTTACGCCGCGAATGCGCACAGTGCGCGTACCCGCTCCCTCGACTTCGGCTCCCATCTTTTGCAGCAGGTGGACAAAGTCGACGATCTCGGGATCTGAAGCCGCATTTTCTATTACGGATTCACCTTCCGCTAGCGAAGCAGCCATGACCAAGTTTTCTACACCAGTATGGCTGGGAAGGTCGCAGTACATATATGATCCAGCGAGTCGCTCAGCTACGACGTCAAATCCTCCCCCCGCGATGCCCTGCACCTCGGCTCCGAGTCTTGCAAACCCGCGATAGTGGTAATCAGTAGGGCGCGATCCGATCGTGCACCCTCCCACTTCGCGTATCCAAGCGCGACGGAAGCGGCTCAGTAAGGGTCCGACAAAAAGCACGGAAGCGCGAAAGCGCGAAGAAAGATCTTCGGGGAGCCTGTGCGATATATCCCCCGACGCATCTATTACTGCCACACCGCGCTCCACATCATATTCGACGCGCGCACCAAGCTCACGAAGAACTTGCAGTGCGACCAATACGTCTTTGACCGGTGGAACCCGATGTAAAACGGTCTGGCCTTCTGTCGCTAGGAGAGAAGCGGCAATCATAGGTAGAGCCGCATTCTTCGAACCCTGAACAACCACCTCTCCGTGCAGCGCCTGACCACCTTCTACATACAGCACTTCTTCCGAAGCCATTTAATATCCTGGATTAACGATTATTGGAGAGGAATTTTCGGGGTAATTTCAATGTAAGGGCAGCCCCCCCTACGCGTCAAACACAAAACCGCCTAAGAGCTTATCCGCTTGACAGATACGTCCCCCTATCTATATTCGAAACCATTGAAAAAATGAGCAATAAATCACGTGTAAAATGTAGCTGCACTCAACACAGGGGAAAGGACGAACAATGGCTGAAACCCCAACAATCGTAGCCTATTTAAAGCCCGTCTGCGGCTGGAGCAACAGCGTGCGCGAGACGTTCGCGAAGTATCAGCTTGAGTACGAGGACAAGGACATCATTAACAATCCGGATATTTACGCAGAGATGGTGCAAAAAAGCGGTCAGCCGCTCTCACCATGCGTCGAGATCAACGGACAGATGTTAGCCGATGTTAGCGGCGAGGAAGTCGAAGCCTGGATGGTCGAAAATGGCGTCGTGGAGTCGACTGCCGCTTAGCCCACTCCAAAACATAACGAGAAATGGCCGACCGCTGCATAATGCGGTCGGCCATTTCTCGTTATACCCTTAGTCCTAGCTGCTCAGTATATCACTTAACTCCAGGCGCATAGCCTCGCAAATATTGGGCTGCTCGTGGTTGAGCGGACCATCTGCTGCTGAACGCAGGAGCGTCAGCGCGCCAAGCACGCCGCCATCGCGCTGGCTCAGCGGTAAAATATAGTTGAATCCCGTACTCCCTTCCGAGGCTCCATCCAAAAGAAAATTCACTACGCCTCGGGGTAAATCACTCTCTTCATCTGCGCTGGCCTGTCCCATGACTAAGAGAGCCGATTCCTGCGCGATTATAGCCTCTGCGAACGATCCATTAGACTCGTTGAGGACCGACTCTAGGTCAGAAGCGCGGCGGCCTAGCACGCACTGTAACTGCGGCGGCCCCTCTGCATCGACCCGTTCGTATACCATGGTTTCTGCAGCTTCGATCTGCATGAGCAGTTCCATGCCTTTTTTCACCGCCTCGTCCGGATCCATCGCCCGAAGTGCGTCGATTATGTGCGAGGGGATTTCTGCCGGTGCTGGCATGCTAAACGGGATGAGCGCAATGGGCATTTCGTATCCTTGACAAGATTATGGAAGCTACCTAATTTAATCGACCAATTCGGGTGGCTCTTTAGCTCAGTTGGTAGAGCAGGGGACTGAAAATCCCTGTGTCCCCAGTTCAATTCTGGGAGGAGCCACCACTTTTTCTACAAGATAAACAGGGACTTAGAGCGCGCAAGCTCCGAGTCCCTGTTTTCTTTTGTACGGGGCTGGTGTCCATATGGTGACTAAAACTAATTCGAATGCGCTCGATTCTTCATACTATATCGCGCTCATTCAGATCAGTTTCTATCGCAAACCACTTGTACAGCGCCGGTATGACCAGCAACGTCAGCACCGTCGAAGTCACCAGCCCACCTATGACTACCGTGGCGAGTGGACGCTGCACTTCACTACCCGTTCCATCCGACAACAGCAAAGGAATCAGCCCCAAGCCCGTAGTCAGCGCCGTCATCAGCACGGGACGCACGCGCAGACAAGCCCCCTTTATAGAAGCATCGTCAATCGATAATCCATCGCGCACGAGCTGGTTGAAATACGTGACCAGCACCATCCCGTTCTCCAGGGCAATGCCAAACAACGCGATAAACCCCACCGATGCCGGCAC
>CALDFW010000011.1 GCA_937942165.1 uncultured bacterium
GCCAGGAGAGTTCGCGGTTGATATAGAGGTCGGGAGTATCGAGGTCGATCTCTGGAGAGGTCGCACTTTTCTTAGGTGCCATAGGGATATATACGGGGATGAAATGATTGTTTTTACAGGCTGTAAACTATAGCATACACAGGTAGATAAGTCAATATCTATCGCGCTTTGCAGACCGGTATATACCGCATTTTGTCGCGATGACTATGACTGTGACGACCAGACTTCAAGCGTGAAGTCTCGGTCGCGTGCCGCGTTTTCCAACACGCGACGGGGATCTGCATTTGGTGTGTTAGGCGTTGCCATATCAGCGGTAAATTCCAAGGAGAGCGGGCCGTCGAAACCGCTATCTCGTATATGCGCTAGGAGACGTCGATAGTCGAGCCAATCGCCTTCTTCAAGCAGCGTTACCGAGCCGTCGTCGCGCAGGCGATTTTGCAGATGCACGTGGCGGATATGAGGGCGGAGTGCGTCGTACATCCGGATCGCCGCGTCTGTGTCCCCTTCGGTGTAGGGCTGAAAACAGAGTCCTACATTTTCGCATGGGCTCAGTTCGTCGAGAAGCTGTAGCGTGCTCTCCTCCGTATCGCAGAGCGTGTTTGCGTGCGTTTCTAACGTTAGCAACATAGAGCGTTCGGCTAGTTGCTGGGCTAAGAGGCGTACATGCTCAACCGACCGGGCGCGCCCTGCGGCGTCGAGTTGCTGGCTGGCTACGCGACCGGGAAAGATCTTGAATATCTCAGATTGCAGGTGTGCGGCATAGGCGACAGTGCGTCCGAGATGAACCATGGCCTCGTCCCCTTCGGGGCCGTCTAAGTGGAGAAACGGATAGGCGCCCATAGCGATTGGTTTTAACGCACACGCATCTAGATGAGTCGAGAGGTTGGTCAATCCGCGAGCGTCGAGGGTCGAGACGTGATATTGCCATATTTCCAGCGCATGGAAACCCGCGCGCTGTAGGTCGGGTAGGTGTTCAGATAGAGGGCGCTGCGGCGTTTTGTCCGGCGCCCATCTGTTGGGCTCGATAAGTATGGTGTTGAGTAGAATCTGCATCGATAATCGTGCGCCTGGGTTTGCTGTTATACGGATCTGTAGGCCGGGCCCTAATGGAAGGTCTACCGGAGCTTGGCATCAGCTCCACAGGGGGCGCTAAGGCCGGTTCTTCGCTCCGTTCAGACGGTCCGATATCCTCTGGAAGAGGACATGGGACTTGCCTATATTGTTCGAATAGCCAAGGTATGAAAAAGCCATGTTACCAGCAATACAGGGAGGATGTATGTCTGAACGCGTTGAAGTAGTAGTGCCCGGTGACGATCCGGTGCAGATTGCCGGATCGCCTCATCTCGAGCGGCTGCGCGCCCACGGAGAAGTTATAATCTACGACACCACGCCGGCAGACAGCGCCGAAAAAATAGAGCGCGTGCGCGATGCACAGGTCATTATAAACTCACGCGGCGTGGTCACTTGGCGCGAAGAGCTCCGCTCGCTGCCCAACCTGAAGATGATAACGACCTGCTCTATTGGCACCGATATGATTGATTTGGAATTGGCGAAGGAACTGGGCATTGTCGTGTCTAACCAACCGGGACGCACGGCACCCGTGGTCGCAGAGCACATGGTGGGACTTATGTTCGCTCTGGCCAAGCGGGCTCATTTTCAGTCTGCCGAACTCAAGGCAGGTCGCTGGACGCGTCGCATGAACGTCATGCTACAGGGCAAGGTCCTAGGCGTGGTGGGGACCGGAGCGATCGGAGCCGAAGTCGCTCGTCTGGGACGTGCTTTGGGAATGGAGGTAATCGCCTGGACCTTTAACCCGTCTGATGAGCGCGGAAGCGAATTGGGTGTGCGCTTTGTGGAATTAGAAGAGCTGCTGGCGAGGGCGGACGTCGTGAGTTTACACGTCAAGCTCACGCCTGATTCACATCATCTGATCGGCGCCCGTGAGTTAGCTGCGATGAAAGAGGGGGCGCTCCTGCTCAACGGCGCGCGCGGTGACGTGCTCGATATCGACGCTCTGTGCACCAGTTTGAATTCAGGCCATCTGGGGGGAGCGGGTCTCGACGTATTTCCGCAGGAGCCGCTGCCGGCTGACCATCCCATTCTTGAATGCGAGCAGGTCGTGCTGACGCCGCACGCGGCGGACCAGACTCCAGAAGGAGTCGACCTGCTCAACGGCGGAGCCGTCGATAATGTGTTGGCTTTTCTCAGCGGTCAGCCGCAAAACAATGTGGCCCTGTAAGTAGAGATATCGACGGATGCGCGTAGCCCACGTATTTCCCACTGACCGGGTAGCCTATTTGATGCGGGCTCGCTTGATGAGGCTGCAAGAGAGCGGTATTGAAGTCGCCGTTATATGTGGAGATCGCGGCTACGTAGAGCATCTGCGAGACTGTGGGCTGGAGGTTTTGCCCATTCCCTTTGCGCGCGAAGTGGCCCCGTGGACTGATATGCGCTGTGTCTGGGCCCTGCGAGACGCCCTGCGCGCTGGCTCGTTCGATATCATGCACTCGCACAACCCAAAGGGCACGCTGCTTGGCCCGTTTACGGCGCAGTGGGCAAACGTGCCGCTCGTCGTGCACACTGTGCACGGGTTTCTGTTTAATGAAAATAGCCGGGGTCTCCATCGTATGGCGGCCGTGGTAGCTGAACGCTGGTGCGCCCATTGGAGTGACTATCTGCTCTTCCAAAGTGAGGCGGACTACGATTATGCGTTGAAGGCTCGTTTCAAGGAGCCGGCACGCCTACACTGGATTGGTAACGGCGTCGACGAGCGACGCTTTGATCCGGAGCGTTACCCGGATGCGCGCCGACAGACGCGATCGGCGCTGGGCTTCGGCGAAGATGACCTCGTTGTTGGCATGGTGACGCGACTCGTGCGCGAGAAGGGCTGCGTAGAATTTTTTGAGATGGCTGCGCGCGTCGCAGAGCGGAGTAGTCGCGTTCGGTTCTTGCTGGTCGGCATTCCCGAGCGGCGAGAACAGTCCGATGCGATCGATGCGGCTGCAGTGGCGCGTCAGTTTGGCGTCGAGGAACGGTGCGTGCTCTTGGAAGATCGGCTGGACATGCCCGAGCTGTATATGAGCATGGATCTGTGCGTGTTGCCTTCGTATCGCGAGGGGCTGCCGCGCTGTCTTCTCGAGGCCGGTGCCATGGGCGTAGCGGCAGCGGCTACGGATATTCGCGGCTGTCGCGAGGTCATAGTGGATGGAGAGACAGGGCTGCTCTTTCCGCTAAAAGACGTAGGGGGATTTGTTGCGGTCGTGGAGCGAGTGCTCGCGGACGAGAAGCTGCGCGCGAAGCTGGCCCAAGGGGGCCAACTCCGCGTGCGAGAGCGCTACGTGGAATCGCTCGTTACCGAGCGCGTTATCGGTCTATACAAAAGCGGACTCGGCGCTTGAGACCTGAGAGGATGTCGTATCTACCGCCGCGTCGAAGAGCGTCTATCTTTGCGCACGAGGCCGGCTTTTACCCGTCGTTCAAAGGCGCGAATCTCGTCCGCTCCATCGAGAATGCCGATCTCCATATTAAACGTGCGCACTTGGCCGGGCTCGATCTGCTCTAGGTAGCCGTGCTTGCGGTTCCAAGCCCGTCCCAGCATTGAGGCGTTGCCCGGTTCAATGCCCGTAACATACGTGCCTTTGTGAAAGTGTTGCCACTGGTTGACGATAGGTATCTCGCTCCGCTTGAACTTCCAGTACAAGGCCAACTCGAGCCGGTCGTTGACCAAGGCCACGTGCACCATATCGTCGGCGTCGGCCATGGGACGGTGCACAAATACGTCGTCGTGTTCTCTGCGTTGGGGGCCTTTGGCAACGGCGTATACTTCTGGCTCAACGGGTCGGTCTTCAAGCCATTCCGTGCTCAGCTGGCTATGCAATACGAGGCGACTTCCCATATCTAAGAGGGGGAAGCCGGGGTTACAGTGGTAGACGTACATGAGCGGTGAGGGATCAACGCTCAGGTTTTCTATGCGGTCCGATAGGCGAATGCACTTTTCGCCGAGCGTCGTAGAGATCTCGCGCGTTAGCTCTAAGTTAGTGCCAAAGACGACGGCCTCGCGCATCTTTCCGCCGATGCGTAGCGCATAGTCGTCGCCCTGCCAATCGCTTGCGATAGAGACATCGCGCGCGGGAATATAGGAGAGGCGGCCGTGCAGCGGCATCTCTTCATTCTCTAGTTCAGGATCGGTTTCTGGATGGCCGGTAAAGGTCATACCACAAGACGTCACGAGGCCGCCAAACCAGCCGCGAAGCCACTCAAAGCCGCGCGGGTCGTAAAAAGCGGGTCCGACGTCGCCCGGGCTGCTGCGAAACGCTAGGGGTTGTCCCTTGTAGGAAGCGGAAGCAATGTCTAGCGCTCGTCCCGGCAGCACGGTGAATGTGAGCCCCGAGGCATTGCTGACTTCAATGAGGTCTGCACCCTGAGCAAAGCCCTCATCCGTTCGTCCCTTGCGGGCGTGGATAAGTTGGCTGATATCGCCTACGCGATCGAGTAACTGGCGTTTGGTATAGGTGCGTCCAAATAGCTTGGGCATCTTATTTCTCCTTCGCTTAGGTTCGTTAGAGTAGTGAGCAGAAGCCCGTAGGTCAAGGTGAAAAAGAGAGTGAAAAGGAGCGTGCGATGAAGGTTTTTCTAACGGGTAATAGAGGGAGCATTGGTTCTGTAGTCGAGCGCCAACTGCGCGAAGGGGGGCACCAAGTGGTTGGATTTGATATAGCCACCGGCGATGATATACTCGACGCCGAGGCGGTAGAACGAGCGATGGTCGACTGCGATGGGGTTGCCCATTTGGCCATGTTAATGGGGCGTGAACACCCACGCGATCAGGTCTTTGCTAGCGGCACTGTCGGCACTTGGAACGTGCTGGATGCGGCTGAAAAGAACGGCGTTAAGCGCGTCGTATCCTACAGCAGTGTAAATGCAATGGGCCTGTTTATGGGCGAATCCAAACCCGATTATCTACCCTTTGCCGAAGAGCACGTCTGTCGTCCGGGTAGGCCCTACGGCACATCGAAATACGTCGGAGAGCAGGTGTGTCGACTCTTTACGGAGCGCACGGGGATTGCAACGGTGTGCATCCGTCCTCCGGCCGTGCTCTCGGACGAGCGTATAGCGGCCATGCGTCAGGCGCACGCAGAGCGCGCCGAAGCGGCGTGGACACCCTATTGGGAATACGGCTCTTATATACACGTCGAAGATTTAGCGCGTGCTACAGTGTGCGCGTTGACCTGTCCCGATCCAGGACACGAAGTGCTCTTGGTGGTGGCAGAGGATATCTCATCACGCGCGATGAGCAGTCGAGAGTGGGCCGAGCACGTGATGCCCCACGTTCCCTGGCGCGGCGGGGCTGAATACGATGTCGATCCCTACCGTGCGCTAGTCGACGGCGGGCGAGCGCAGCGCGTTTTGGGCTGGAAACCCGAGTATCGGTGGGACGGTTAGGCGGTCAGCCCGGCTTCAGCCAGCGCTAGCTTGAGCGCTTTTCCGCGCAGAGGTTTCATATCGGGCCCCCAAGGTTCGACTAGGCTGAGGCGTTTGTCCAATGCGCGATAGAGGTCGGGTAGATCGAAGTAGCGCAGTGCGCCGCGCAAAAAGTTGGCTGCAGGCCAGGCTACGAGGGGTGTTTTACACCACGCAGTATACGAGAGTGGAGAATTGTGCAGAGTGACCGTACCGCTGCGGTCGTGTAAGAGCGCGGTGCACAGCGCTATAAGGGCTCCTTGGCCGCGTCCATATAGGTGGACTTTCCGTGCGCCTTCGCCAACCAGTAGGTCGATTGTTGTGAGTGCGTCGTGCACGCGCCGTCCCAGATAGCTTTCGCCCAACATAAGCGCGTGGCCGTGAAAGAGGTAGTCCATGCCATAGGGATGAAAGAAATCTGCTTCATCGGGCCGCGACTCACCCAAGCCGCGCGGGTTGAGTCCATACAGGGGCGCAGTATTGGGCAGTAGTGAGGCGGATTCTGATACGACGTCGAGATGAGGCAGGTAGAGAGACGGCGTTTGCTCTACGTCGAGCGTGTGCGCTCTAGTCCCATCGGCTAGCCTTTTGTGCAGGAGGGCGCGCACGGCGCCTTCGCTCTCGATTGCGTAGCGCGCGTGCGTAACGTCGCCGTGGCGCTGGGGCCGCAGCACCCGATAGTGTGGAACTGCGCTGCGCCGCGGAAGGCCGAGCAGAGCATGCAGACGTTTCTTTAAGCGCGCTGTCGGCATGGGACGGCGCGTGCGTGAAAGCTGGTCGGCGCGTTCGCCAACCCATTCGTAAATCGGCTTGGCGCCGGCCGCTACGGTGTTGCCCTCAGGTGTTGTGTTCAGCGCGGCCCTATCGAGCGTTGTGATCTTCCTTACGCGCGGTGGACTCCCCGTCGCGGCGTGGCGAGCAAAAAACTCAACCATGGCCTCCTGGTTGTGACGGGAAAACCCGTGTCCTTGCGGTCCGATAAACAGCTCGCGATTTGCTGCGGGCGCTCCGATCAGATCGTAGAATTGTGCCACGTCATCATACGCTTGCTGCAGGCCGCGACGGTCAAAAAAGTCATAGCGCTGCCCCAATAGAAGGGCGGGTGAAGGCGCTCGCGCGATGATAAAGTCGGCCATGTCCAACCCCGCACCAATAATGCCGGGTGGATACTGCTCTGAGTCTGCGGGCAGTTCGTTCTCTAAGTTGTGGAGAAAGGTGGTAATAAAGCAGCTGGGCGCCGCCATGGTAATCCGTTCGTCGAGTGCCCAGAGCCAAGTAGAGACCGTGCCGCCGCCCGAATTGCCTGTGAGGCCCACGCGCGTCGCGTCTACTTCTGGACGTGCGAGAAAGTAGTCCAGTGCGCGCATGCCGTCCCATACGCGCCACATGCCAAAGAAATCACCGACCAATTCCAACTGTTTGCCCATCATATTATGCGCATGTGTGCAAGAGGCAACGGCGTTTCGATCCGTTAGATGCCAGTACTGATCTCGTTCGCCTTGGTTGATGGGATCGTATATGAGCACGGCGAATCCCGCGCGCGCTAGGCGCTGACAAAAGGACTGATAGAGTGGGGCTTGGATGCCTGCCGCGTCGTGTCCACAGGTCCCTAGGACGGCGGGGAACGGTCCCTCTCCACGGGGCATATATACATGGGCGCTGACGGTGAAACCCGGTCGGCTTTCGAATAGAATTTTTTCTATTCGAAAAAAGCGCCGTTCAATCGTGCCGCTGCAGCGAGCATTGAGCGGCGTTTTGGGCAGGCGAGGTGCGAAGGCGCGAGTAATGGCGCTACGAGCCTCCTCTTGGTACTGCCGTGCTTGGGCACGCGTTCGCAGTGCGCGCAAAGCGGCCCTGCGTTCGGCATACGTAGCGCGTAGACGCTCTATGTAGTAGTCGTGAACCATGTGTTGATAGCCCGTGCCCGGCATGCGTTTTTCCAGTCAGATAAGTTGATGGTGGAACGGCGTGATCAAAGTATAGAAAGATTGCAGGGGGGGCTCAACCGCCCATCTCATCTGGGCTTGCAGCGGTGGGCAAGGGGCCTATCTTAGTAGGCCAATACCTTCAGTGATACTGTTCAATCCAAGGAAAGACAGCACAGAACGCATGAAAGAATCTCAGTCGAGCCGGTGGGTCCTCTGGCGCGGTGAGCGCGGGACGCTCGCGCTATCTATTATCCCCTTCTTGCTCTTACAGCTATCTGTCCTCCTAGTCTTAACCACCCATTTTTCTTGGACGGGTGTAGCGCTCTGCCTCCTGTTGTACTGCGTTCGGATGTTTGCCATAACCGGTTTCTACCATCGTTACTTTTCCCATAGAACGTACCGGATGGGGCGACTTATGCAGTGCATAGCGGCCTTTTGGGGCGCAACGGCAACGCAAAAAGGGGCCTTGTGGTGGGCTGCTCATCACAGGGTCCATCACAAGGAGAGCGATACAACGGATGATCCGCATAATTCTCGAGACGGATTCTGGCATGCTCACTGGCTGTGGTTTCTCTACGAGGAGAGCGCTGAAACGGATCTGGACCAGATTCCCGAGCTCGCTCGTTTTCCCGAACTCCGCCTCATCGATCGCTTGTGGTTTGTGCCTCCAATTGCGCTGGGGTGTATGCTCTTTTTTCTAGGCGGATGGCACTGGGTGGTATGGGGATACTTTGTTTCCACGTTTTTGCTGAGCAATGCGACGTATACAATCAACTCGCTAATGCACTACTGGGGAAAACAGCAGTATTTCACTGGAGATGAAAGCCGGAACCACTGGCTGTTAGCCCTCATTACGCTGGGGGAGGGATGGCACAACAATCACCATCGCTATCAAGCCTCTACGCGCAATGGTTTTTTTCGCGGCGAATTCGACATCACCTACTGGATACTAAAGCTTTTTTCTATCTGTGGGCTGGTGAGCGAACTGACGCCGGTGCCCGATAAGATCCTCGAGGAGGGTCGTCTGAACAGGCACCGACAGTGCCGTGCGAAGGACGCGGGAGAGCTCTTTGTGCTACATCGGGTGCAACTCAGCGAACTCTTGGCGGAGATGCCTGTTATTTCAAAGGGATTGGTCGCTGACACGCTGCGGCGCGTCCGCGGAGATATGCAGTCTCTGCGATTGGATATGGTTCACCAGAGTGCAGGTTGGCGCAGGGATTTAGAGGAA
>CALDFW010000012.1 GCA_937942165.1 uncultured bacterium
GAAGTTCAGGGAGCTCAGGCGGTTGTAGTCGACTATCCCGATGATTTTTCCCTACCATCAGCCCTATCCGAGACGAACGCACGCGTTACGTTCCTCGTCAACCCAAATGCTCCGTCCGGAACGCTTGTATCGACCTCTGAAGTAGCTGAAGTCGCAGCTAAGGTACGAGGCATACTAGTTGTTGATGAAGCGTACGTAGACTTTTCCGAGGGGGGCTGTATAAGCCTAATTCAAGACTTCGATAACGTAGTTGTCGTCCGCACCATGTCAAAATCATTTTCTCTTGCCGGCATGCGCATCGGCTTCGCCTGTGCTTCGCCGGAACTAATCGCCGGAATGTGGAAGGTCAAGGAACATTACAACCTCAATCGCCTCAGTCTCGTTGCAGCCGAAGCCGCACTCGAAGATATAGCCAGCATGCGCAAAAATGCCGAACGCATCTGCACTACGCGCACTCGGCTGACGGAAGACCTGCGCGCACTTGGGTTTTTCGTTTGGGATTCGGCCGCGAATTTCGTGCTTGCACGCAGCCCGAATGCCCCTGCGAAAAATCTCTATAATGCGCTCCGAGAACGAAAAATTCTAGTGCGTTATTTTAACCAACCGCGCCTTGATGACTGCTTGCGAATTAGTATTGGAACCGACGCAGAAATTGACGTATTTACCGAAGCGCTGCAGGAGATCTTGGCCGACCCGTCTTAACGTTGACGCCGCAGGCGCATCATCCGTCCCAATAATTCGACTTCGGCGATCCCCATTTCCAACTCTTTGGCAACCGCTGCAGCCGTGTGTCCCCTTTCGAGCCGTTCCCAGGCACGCGCATAAACGTCATCGGATTCGTCTTGGTTGGTTGGCCTATTCTCCACCCTTTCTTCTACACGCCGTCTGCCCATCCGCTCAAACGACCGACTTACCGCCTCGAGGCGGTTACATACCTGATCTAAGTGTTGCTGTTGCTTCTGAAGCGTTTCTAACTGCTGCAGCAGCTCATTCCGCTCTCTCGAAAGCCACGTTCGAAACCACCAACCTATGCTGGCGACCAGACAGATTAAAAGCGCATCCGTCAGGGCGATTTGCCAAAGAACATCACTCATCGCACACCCCATCACCGATGGGAAAACGCAGGGAGAAGCGCGTTCCTTTGCCGCACGTACTTTGTACCGCAATCGAACCGCCGTGACGATCCACGATACCGTAGCTGACAGATAGACCTAGCCCCGTGCCTCCCTGTTCTGAACGCGTGCTAAAAAATGGATCAAAAATACGATCGAGCAGTCCTTCTGGAATACCCACCCCCGTATCGGAAAATTCGACAAATACGTCCTCATCGCCAACGCGAGCGGAGACTTCCAACGTTCCCCCTTCTGGCATAGCATGCTGTGCATTTATAATCATATTCAAAAAGACCTGTTCTAATTCGCCTATATTACCGGCAACTGGAGGCAGGCTATCATCGCATTTAAACGCAATCTCTACTTCAGCACGCTCGAGTTGATGCTGCACCAGTTCGAGCGTCCGCCGAAGGGCTGCCACCACATCACATGCTCCCCAGTCTCTCTCGGCGGCACTGTGGCCGGCAATATCGAGCAAACCGCGAATAATTTTGGAAATGCGTTTTACACCGTGCTCAATGGAGTCTAGTCCCTCGATCAAGCGGTCTCCCGATGCCGCATTTATGCGCAGCAATTGAACTCGGCTCAGTATGATCTGTAAAGGGTTATTGACCTCGTGGGCAACGCCGCCGGCTAAACGCCCGATTGCGGCCATCTTCTCGGCCATAAGGAGCTGCTGCTGAGAATCTTTCAACTGTGTAGTACTCGCCGATAATTCGCTGTATAATCGCGCATTTTCAAGGGCTACTGCCGTCTGATTTGCCAAGACGCTCAGCAGTTCCATTTCACCTGCAGTAAAAGCGTCTTTGGAACGGCGACAATAGAGGCCATACAGACCGATATTCTGAGCACGCACTCTGAGCGGCACGATTACGATACTGCAGACTTCGACGCCCGCCTGCTCGACTGTACTCATATCTTCTATTACAACGGGGCGCTGTTCGCGCAGCACCCAGTCGACTATTCCATCCTCGGAATGGTCTTGAACGCATTGCACTACGCGTTGGTCGCCGCGCGTGGCCAGCACATCGAGTTTTAAATCATCGCCATCAAGAGAAAAGACCCCGCAGCTCTCGCTGGGCAAAAAGCGGGCGGAAAGGTCCATCAGAGCCGAAAGAATATCGGAAATCGCAAAAGTCGTACTAATTGCTTCGGTAAGCTCATGCAGATTGAGCAACTCGTCCATTGAAGCACGCAGTTCCTCATAGTCGCTTCTCTCACGCAAAACGCGTTCGTGCAGCTGCCTATTTTCCTCTTGAAGGCCCAAGCTACGCGCTTGACTCTCTCTAAGAGACTCAACCAGTATGTCAGTGTGAAATCTGAGATCCCAAACTAGATCGGGGGGAGCAGATGTCTTGATCTGATCTAGTAGATGCTTTATCTGAGCGATAGAATCCTTCTCAGACTGAGCGCTATGAACAGGCTGCTCGTCGCTCACAGTTTACAATATCTCGTTTGGGTTAACTACCGGATCCGCTTCACGCGGCCACATCTTCGCCTTCTTCCTCTGCATCCTGTTCCCCCTCCGATTCACCACGGGCAATACGCGTAAAGATATCGGCCTTTTCCATCTCCTCCTGCAGCTGTTCTCCGTGAGAAAATATGCGGTAGAGCGCCACTTTGGGATCGTCGTATATGCCAAATGCACGCAGTGCAGCAGGATCGAGTGAAGGGAGCTTATCCCCTCCTCCATCTCCAATTCTTTCGCGGCGACAGAGGAAATCTGCCAGATGTATCAGAGAGGCGAGCTCTGCATCCTGCTCCAGACGCCCCGGCGTGTGATGGTATGCAATCGCCGTAACCAGCTTGTCTGGTAGATTCCATTTCTCTGCAAGCCACAGACCAATTTCCGAGTGCGTCACGCCGAGAACGCGCTCTTCGGCCTTGCCAATATAGAGGTCTTCATCACGCGTTAGCGCCAGTATCTGTTCGAATTCTTCGGTGAAATATTGGCTGAGAATGAGCTTGCCAACGTCGTGTAAAATACCAGCTGCAAAAGCCTCTCCCTGCACGCGATAGCGCAGTCGATCCGCGAGCAAACGCGCCGCCACGCCGCAGGCGATAGAGTGCTCCCAAAACTTTTGCCGATCAAAGCTAGTCTGTGCGCTTCCTGCCGCAAAACGCTCTAGCACGGATACGCTCAGACCCAGGCTTTTAACCGTTTCAAAACCCAACACTACAACAGCGTGATTTACGGTAGCTATTTCACGCGAAAAACCGTAAAAGGCAGAGTTAGCGAGCTTGAGAATCTTCGCAGTGAGTGCTTGATCTGTAGAAATAAGCTGAGAAACTTCGCGTGCTGAAGTCTTTGGGTTGTCTATTAGGCCGATCATCTGGGTGATGACCGTCGGCAGCGTGGGCAGACCGATAATGCTCTGAGTGATTCTCTTTATGCGCTGTTGCTTCTCAGCGTCCAAAACGGAAACTCCTGGAGATGGAGAATAATCAGGCCATGAAACGCTTGCGCAGCTTAGCCCGCAACCCAAGCACGGCCTTGGTATGCAACTGAGAGACGCGCGATTCGGACAGCTCTAGCACCTGTCCAATTTCCTTTAGAGTAAGCTCTTCATAGTAGTATAGAGCAATGACAAGGCGCTCTTGCTCGGTAACCTCACCAAGCGAATCGGCGAGAAGATCGCGCATTTCTTCGCGCTCTAAGTTACTCAGCGCACTCGGTTGATCTTCTGAACGCAGCGTATCGATGAGTGCGACGGGTTTATCGTTGTCTTCGCCAAAACTCGTCTCATCAAGCGAGAGCAGCGATGCCGAACTGACGTCGTCAATGATATGATAATAAGTAGCCATATCAACGCCGAGTGCCGAAGCCAGCTCATCTTCTGTGGGCGAACGTCCCAATTCACCTTCGAGTTTTGACAGCGTGCGTTCAACCTCACGAGATCGGGCACGCGTCGAACGAGGCACCCAGTCCATACCGCGCAGTTCATCTAAGATCGAGCCGCGAATGCGCAAAGATGCGTATGTCTCAAACTTGACGCCCTTACCTATATCAAAGTTACTGTATGCCTCTATTAATCCAACAACGCCTGCATTAATTAAATCGTCCATTTCAACCGAGCGAGGCAGCCCAATGGCCAAACGGCCGGCGATGTATTTCACCAGAGGTAAATATTCGACCAACTCTTTACGCGGGTCTTCCCCCTCCGAAGGGCTCTGAACAGCCTGCTGCTGCGCGTATTTCTTAGTTGCACTATCTACCGACGTATTCTTAGGACTCATGAACGTACTTTCATCTGTGTTTTCCAATCCGCGTCTTCCCATCCCAACACGCTATCAAAGAAACCCACGGCGCGAATTTCCGACTCATTACGATCAAACCAAAGAGCCAGATTTTCGATCGCTTCCGCTGCGGGAGGGGGCGGGTTGATCTGTGAAAAAGGCACCTGTCTCTTCGCGGCCTCTCGCACATAACGATCAAATGGAATATAACCCCGATTGTCAATCTGCGCCCCTAGAAATCGCACCGCAAGTTCGGCGAACTTCTCCTGTAACTCCTCCGCTTCGGACTGTGATTCTGCCATATTTACCAACAGATGTACTGCAGTGTCTGACCGTTCTGCGAGCAGTGCCTTCATGGTTGCATATGCGTCGGCAATAGCGGTGGGCTCGGGCGTAGCGACTAAGACCATCCGCTGAACCGCTACGGCCGCATCAATTGTTTTCGGTACCAAGCCAGCACCCGTATCGACGATGACATACTCAAACTGCGCTTCAAATAGGCTCAGATCGGCACGAATATCCTCCGCCCCCGGCCCCAATTCCCAGCCCGCATTCTGCCCATTAGCCGAAGCCGGTAGCAGGACGAGTCCCTCAGGCCCCTCAACCGCTACTTCTGCAGCACGACATTCACCGCGCAATACGTGTTCTATGCTGTTTTCTACGCCACATCCAAGAAGCAACGCGCTATTGCCCAAACCAAAGTCGGCGTCTACCAAAAGTGTGGATCGCCCCATGCGCGCTAGTGCCACTGCTAGATTAACCGCGATACAGCTTTTGCCAACGCCCCCTTTTCCACTAGTAACTGCCATCGTCTTCCCCATTATGCTCCCTGCCTTTCGGGCACACGTCCTAAGATCTGCGCGACAATCTTGTTCATATCGCCGGCCTCTATATCGCCTGGAACCTGCCCCCCCACCGTCATATATGAAGGGGGTAACCCGCTCTGTATAACCGTGCTCAACATGGCTCCGGGCCGAGCGACTTCATCCACTTTGGTAAACAGTAAGCGACGCGTTCCAAAAACATGGCTGGCCTCTACAATATCTAGCGCGTGTTCATACCCGTTTAGCGCATCGATCACTACGTGGACCTCTTGGACGCCTGCCGCAGCAAATAAGCGATGCTGCCGTTCGCGCTCAGCTCCATCATTCGGTCCGCAGCCGGGCACATCGATTAGAATCAGCTGAGCCTGCTGATGTCGATCCACCACAGTAGCCACGTCCTCTTCCGAATAAGCCGTTTCCAATTCCACGCCTATGATATGGGCAAATGCCTTGGCTTGATCCAACCCGCCTACGCGCCGATCATCAGCCGTTACTACTACGATTTTTTCTTTCCTCTTGAGCGCGAAACCCGCAGCGATCTTGGCGACAGCCGTCGTTTTCCCGGCACCAGAAGCACCAAAGAAACCAATCACTTTGCGCCGTTTGCCGATGCGAATGTGCTGATAAGCAGGTATTTTTTCTGCCACATAGCGGGCAATCCAATCTCCTACCTGCTCGCGATCCTCTAGGGCGTCACCGCTAAGGGCTCGCAGCGCACCAGCAGACATATCCTCGACCAACGACGGCACAACTCCCATATTACGCAATCGTTCGCCCATGCGACTCAGAGCATCCGTCATGACCAGCGTTGCTGCGTTCCCCCGTCGCTCCACGCGCGCCAGCGTTTCCTGCACATGGCGCAGTTGACGCATGACTTGTTCGAGGTCTTCGCCGCCCTTTCCACCCGTGCGTTCCTCCTCTTTTGCGGGCACTTCAGTCGCAACTTCATCTGCAATCGGAGGCGGGGGTTCCATCGGCTCATTTACAGCAGTGTGAGCCCCATACCGCTGTGCAGCAATACGCGACGTACCGGCAGAAGGTCGCACCGAGGGTACGGTTGTCCCTTCGTCGCGCACCGCGCTGTCATCGAGCGCAGCCATCACTTCAACACGTGCCTCTTCGCTCGTATTAAAGCGATTGTTTCGTCGAATCTGCCGCGTATTCAATATAACGGCCTGCTCGCCGAGATCATCTCGTACTTGCTGCAGGGCCTCCGGCATATTCCGGGCTATGTATTTGCGGATCTTCATATGTATTCAGTGCGATATTACCCACCGATGTGACCTCCACATCGGGAGCTATTTCGTTATAAGAAAGCACGTGGAGCATTGGAAAGTTGGCAGCCGTCAGCTTGCGAAATGCAAGACGCGTTTGCGGCGCCGCCAGCACGACGGGCTGCTGTCCATTCGCCACCATTTGGTCCACGAGGTCCGTCAAAACGACAAATATTTCATTGGCTACGTCAGGTGCAAGGGCCACTACAATGCCTGCAGGCGAGCTCTG
Source organism: uncultured bacterium (assembly GCA_937942165.1). GTDB lineage: Bacteria > Latescibacterota > UBA2968 > UBA8231 > UBA8231. Next base: position 6,677 of record CALDFW010000012.1, read on the forward strand.
AACCGCCTCTACTACCATTTGTTCAATACCGCCATCAATGGTCAAGACAGCAATGGCGTTATCCGGCGCCTCTTTGAGCAGCGCATTGCAAATTGAGCGACGTAGGGCTGTGCGAACATACTCGCTAAGCACTTCGACATCATCAATGCGACTGTGCTCAGATAACACTTCAAGTATAGTGCGCAAATCTCGAATAGGCACGCGCTCGAAAAGCAGGTTTTGCAGGACGCGTTGGAGCTTACCAACAGCCTCGGTATCCGGTATGAGTTCTTCTACTACGCTCGGGGACGTCTGTTTGAGTTCGTCCAATAAATGCTGCGTCTCTTGTCGGCCAAGAAGTTCGTGGGCGTAGTTGTTTATTACCTCAGTCAGGTGGGTCGCCAACACGGCTACGGGCTCTACCACGTTATATCCCAGCAGTTCGGCTTTCTCGCGAAGCGCCGGCGCAATCCAACGAGCCGGTAAGCCAAACACTGGATCAATTGCCTGCGAACCTTCTATCTCGCCTTCGGCAAAACCCGGATCGATTGCCATAAGCTGTTTGGCCTGTAGCTCTCCGCGTGCAACTGGATTGCCCTTTACGCGAATCTGGTAGGCAGTAGGCGGCAGCTCAGTGCTATCGCGAACGCGCACAGGAGGAGCAACATACCCCATATCCATAGCCGCTACTTTGCGGATCTGCACGATGCGTTCAATGAGGTCTCCCCCCTGATTGGCATCGACAAGCGGCACGAGCTGATACCCTACCTGCACCTCTAATTGGTCTACGCGCAAGTAGTCTTCGGGGCGCTCCTCAGGCTGTTCTGCCTGCGTCTGTGCCTCCTCTTCCACGGCTTTCTCGTCTTGCTTTCGCTTGCGCACGAGCAGCGAAACGCCGATGAGAAGCGAGCCAATAGCGGCAAATGGCCACGTAGGTAAGCCCGGAATCAACCCCATAAACAGCAGCATCGTCCCCGCGATCAATCCCGCCTGCGGGCGTCCCGTCAGCTGCTGATTAATGTCAGAGCCCATGTTTCCATCGCTAGTAGCACGCGTAACAATGATACCTGCTGCAGTAGACGTAATAAGAGCGGGAATCTGCGTTACCAAACCGTCCCCTACGGTGAGCAACGTATAGGTTTGCAGCGCCTCTCCCAGGCTGAGATCACGCTGAAGAACGCCGATGGCAAATCCCCCAATAATATTTACAATCGTAATTAGGATACCAGCGACGGCATCTCCGCGAACAAACTTACTCGCACCGTCCATCGCCCCGTAAAAATCGGCCTCGCGCGATATATCCTCGCGTCGCTGTTTGGCCTGCTGTTCGTCTATCAATCCAGCATTCAGGTCGGCATCAATAGCCATCTGCTTACCCGGCATAGCGTCCAAGGTAAAACGAGCGGCCACTTCAGCCACGCGCCCCGCACCTTTGGTAATGACGACAAACTGGATAATGATCACTATGATGAAGATTATAAAACCGAGCACAAAATTACCGCGCACAACAACATCACCAAAAGCCTGGATGAGGCTACCAGCATCTGCTTCGCTGAGGATGAGACGCGTAGAAGCGACGTTTAGCGATAGTCGAAATAGCGTGAGCACCAACAGTAAACCGGGGAATACAGACAGTTCAAGAGGCGCAGTGATATAGATCGTTAGCATCAGCACGAGCAACGCTAGGCTGATATTAAACGTCAGCAAGAAGTCGAGTACATAAGTCGGCAGCGGAACGATCATAACGGCCAAGATCGTTATCACGCCGATCGCCACTAGCACATCGGTGTGCTGAGAAAGCACCTGTATCCATCTACGCACGACGTATTCTCCCTACACTCATTAGAGACTATTCCCCTCGTTACCGCGCTTAAGCTGAAATACAAAGGCCAGAACCTGTGCAACGGCCTTGAACAAATCCTCGGGGATTTCGTCACCAATGCGCACGACCTTGAACAGGGCCCGGGCGAGCGGCTTGTTTTCAACGAGGGGAATGCCCGCATCGCGAGCGATTTCCTTGATCCGCTGCGCGACTAGGCGCTGCCCTTTAGCAACGACGAGAGGGGCGGGCATATTTTCCATGTCATATTTAAGCGCAACTGCGACGTGCGTTGGATTTGTTACGACGACATCAGCCGTCATCACATCATCCATCATACGCTGTTGGGACATTTCGCGCTGCAGGTTACGCACACGCGAACGCATCATGGGATCCCCTTCCTGCTGCTTGACCTCTTCACGCACTTCCTGACGCGTCATGCGGAGATTTTTTTCGTAGTCCCAGCGCTGAAAGGAGTAATCGAGAATGGCCATTACCAGCAGTAAAAGTACGATCCGAAATGCCAGCGTAAGGGTAATCTCTCCGCTCAGTGCAAAGATCTGACCAACACCCATGTCCATATAGGCGACAAAATCATCCATGTCTGCTGCAATGGTCAAATAGGTCACGTAAACCACGGCTCCAATCTTAAAGAGCCCCTTGGCCAATTCTACCAATCCCTTGCTGGAGAAAATGCGTTTTAGTCCGCTTAGAGGACTCAAACGCTCTGCTTTAGGTGTGAGTGGCTGCAGCGTGAAGAGTACGCCAACCTGAGCATAGTTTACAGCGAGAGCGGCCAAAACGAGCAGTGCGATAATCGGCGCTACGATGCGCGCATACCCCAACGTCCAAGCACCAATCGTCAAATGCAGCGTTGCAGGATCGAGCTCGACGGACATACCGTTGGTCAGCGCATCGACCATAAATACGCTGAGCCCGTTAAACATGTAGGGACCTAACGCAGAAAGAGCCAAAAGACCCGTCGCGAGTATCGCAATAGAGCTCAGTTCACTACTGCGAGCAACCTGTCCCTTTCGCCGCGCATCTTCGCGACGCTTAGGCGTAGCCTGTTCTGTTTTTTCCTGAAAGGATTCTTCAGCCATTGCGCATTTATATCAAGCAAAAAAGTCGATAAGAGCAAAAAAGTCGCGCTCTAAAATGTGCAGCGACTTATCGAGCATAATCCGAAAAAGCGGCAGCGAAGAAATCATGACAAAGAGTCCCACTGCCAACTGCACGGGGAAACCTACAATGAAAACGTTCATCTGCGGCACCGTGCGAGCTAATACGCCCATGGCAACCGATACGAGAAAAAGGGCAATCATAATGGGCGCGCTGATTTTTATAGCTACGGTAAATATCTCGTTGGTCAGTTCGATTAGTTTCTCGGCAACGGGCACTTTAAATACGACACCGCCTAGCGGCACGGCCTCAAAGCTAGCCATCAGCCCGTTGAGAATAATGTGATGTCCATCGAGAGAGAAAATCAGCAAGACGGCCAGAATATTGAGAAACTGACCGATAATTGACACCTGGTCGTTTGACTGGGGATCGATCACATTGACGATGCCAAATCCCATCTGCAACCCCGCCAACTGACCGGCAAACTGAATGCCAATAAATATCAGCAACACGGAAAATCCCAGCACCACTCCCATGAGCACTTCGCGAATGAGAATCAGAGCATAGGGTAAAAAACCTTCCGGAAGATCGAGATTTGAGTCGGCTACGGCAGGAAAAATCACCAGCGAAACCATAAAAGCCATCCCCACCTTTGCACGAGCCAGAAAAAGTCGATGACCAAATATGGGCGCGACTACCAGCAGCGCGCTGACGCGCAGCAACACGAGGAGAAAGATGTGAAATTGGTCGAGCCAATAAGTCACGGTGCATCCCCTAGCCGATTACGGTTGGAATGCTGCTTATCAAAGCAGTCGTAAATTCGATCATGCGTCGAATCGTCCAGGGCAGCAGCAGGGACAGCACTGCGGCCACAGCTAGAATTTTGGGAATAAACGTGAGCGTCATCTCGTGAATCTGAGTAACGGCCTGAAAGATACTGACCATTAGACCAACTACGAGCGCTACGAGCAGTGTGGGACCCGCTACGACCAGTACCAGCATTAGTGTATCCTGTCCCAGCTTTATTACGTATTCTGGCGTCATCTTTACACCCCGTCAGTTAAAGCTCTTTACCAAAGACTGCATTAGCAGGTTCCAGCCATCGACTAGCACAAAGAGCAAAATTTTAAACGGCAGTGAAACCATAATCGGCGGCAACATCATCATACCCATCGAGAGAAGAATACTCGAAACGACCAGATCAATTACGAGGAAGGGTATAAAGAGAATGAAGCCTATCTGAAAAGCCGTGCGCAGTTCGCTTATGATAAAGCTGGGAATCAGCACGGAATTGGGTATTTCCGAGCGATTGCGAGGCTGAGGAATACGTGCCATACGAACAAAAAGCGCCATGTCCTTTTGTCGCGTCTGCTTAAGCATGAACTCGCGAATAGGCTCCATACCTCGATCTAGCGCAACCTTATAGGGAATCTCATCGGCAACTAGCGGCTGGATAGCTTCGTCATTGACGCGATCCCAAACCGGCGACATGACAAAAAAGGTTATAAACAGAGATAGTCCGATTAACAGTTGGTTGGGCGGCATCTGCTGCGTGCCAATTGCAGTGCGCAAAAAAGACAGCACGACGACGATGCGCGTAAACGAGGTCATCATGATCAGAATAGAAGGTGCGAGCGAAAGAATTGTCAGTAGGAATATGATCTGCAGTGAAACGGCAGCATCTCCCCCCTCCTGAGCGTCTTCTACCTGCAGGCTGATCTTAGGCAATGCCTGTGCGAATGCATCCTCGCCGAAAAATGCCACACTGAGAAAGACGAGCGCGCTCATCCAACGAGAGAAGCGGCCAAGGCGCAGTAGCGTTTTCATCGGCTCTCCCCCACCGTTTTTCCCAGCACATTTTTCAGCTGATTGGCAAAGGGCGAAGGCACCGAGGGCTGCGGAGTAAGATCCAACTCACCCGCCGTCCACTCAGACAGCGTAGTGATCCGATCGTCCGTAACGCCTAGGGCAAGAGCCCGTCCGCCAATCTCTACAAGGAAAACCGCTTTTTTAGGCCCGAGGTAGGCTCGCTCTGCTACGCGAATTAAACTGTTATCCGCACCGAGTTGCTTACCTAATGTGCTCTTCCTGAGCAGATGGGCAGCCCCCCATGCCAGCAGTACAACCAGAGCCAAACCAAAGCCCAGACGCATGGAAATACTCCATATATCTCCATCGCCTTCGGCGTCGGTGCCCGCCGGTGCCACGTATGTGTCCCCCTCTGTAAAAAGGGGCTCCTCGACCGTCTGGTCTGCGCCATCTATAGCCTCCGTCGAAGCATCCTGCACAACGGAATGGGCGCTGTCTGCGGTAGCGGCCTGCCACTCTGATGCCACGGCCTCTTCATCGGCCATGGCGACCTGCCCCCACCAAGAAATTGCAAAGAACACTCCGAAGAGTACTTGCCATCTACAACGTGTTCGCTGTTTCATCTTCCTCGCTCTCAAGTGTTACCCACACTCTTTTGAGCAACATATATGCCACCTCATATTCACAAGAAAAGGAGGCCAAATAGGCCTCCTTTAGGAACACACACGCTGTATTTACTATGTATATTTATTTTTAACGTATTGTTTTTATGCTATTTACAGAAAAACAGGTGGCATACACGACCCCGGACTCACTCTTTCGGAATAAATTTCCTCCTATGGGAAATTACTTCTTTTCTAAAGCAGTCTAATCCCTACAGTTCATTCACACTACCCATTATCTCGGTAATGCGCACCCCAAAATTCTCCGATACCGTCACCACTTCCCCGCGCGCAAAGAGTTTGCCGTTAACCAGAATATCAACCGGGTCTCCTACCTGTTTATCCAGTTCGACCAAAGACTGCTCACCCAAATGCATCACATTTTCGAGCGTCTCCCTCGTTCGACCAAGCTCAATCGACACGCTGAGATTGACATCCATGAGACGGGCAATATTAGCAGGAATACCCGTGGCCGGTGCGCCGCCGCTCGTCGCCGCACCGGAAAGGGCACCGCCCCCGCCGCTATCATCTTCCATGGCTTTGAGCATTTCCATTTCCATCATGCGATCCACGTCTGCTGGAGAACCCGCATCTGCCCCGTCGCCTTCTTCCTCCATCATCTTCAACATCTCTTCGGCAAGGGGATCTAGGTCTTCTCCACCTTCCCCCTCGCCGCTAATCGCATCGGCGAGCGCGTCGAGATCGTCTTCAGAAACTTCTTCTTCTTCTGCCATAACAGCTTCCTCCAAGGACTAAGTGAGTAAAAACACTTAATCAATCGTGATAGGCACACTCTTGTTTTTAAACAATACTTCGTTTTCTGGATTGATGTATTCCGTAATCTGAACCGCATTATGACGTCCCAGTCTACCGGGTCGTCCAATAAATTTAGGCTCGTCGCGAACGTAGATAATCGTCGGCTCGTTAATCCGCGTATCCATGGTGAGCACGTCGCCGATCTGCACGTCTTGTAGCGTTCGAAATGACGTCATTCCCCGTGCCAATTCGGCGCGGATAGGCATAGAGGTCTTTTGCAGACGCAGGTTGTTCAGTCGCAGCAGTTCATCCTGATTCATCCGATTTGTCCGCACATACGACTGCTGTCCCAGGCGCGGCAGAATGGACTCCAATGTAAAGAAGGGATAGCACAGGCTGACCAGACCAGATGCATTCGTGGAATTTACCTCGAAGGCCAGAAGAATGACAATCTCCGAAGCCGCGGTAATCTGCATAAACTCCGGATTGGTCTCCAACTCGACGTCCGAAACTTCCACGCGCAGTATGGGTTCCCACGTCGCTTCGAGATCCTCTACTACGCGCTTGACGATGCGGTTAATCACGCCCATCTCAATAGGCGTCAACTGCCGTGCCTCAACGCCTTGAGACGACCCCTTACCACCAAAGATTCGATCTACAAAGGCAAAGACAACGGGCATGGCAAAATCTATAATAGCCTGCCCGTTGGTCGGACCGAGCGTAAACTGGTATGAACAGGAGGGGTTTGATAAACTCATTATGAACTCAGCATACGTAGTCTGGTCGACAAAGGCCGTATCGACGTCTACCACAGCGCGCATGGCGCCGGAAAACGTCGAGGAAAGCAAACGGGCAAAGTTATCGTGCAGGTTTTCAAGCGTGCGCAGCTGATCCTTGTTAACGCGCGCAGGATGCTTAAA
>CALDFW010000013.1 GCA_937942165.1 uncultured bacterium
TACGACTTCAAGCATCCGGCGCGCGTCAATAGGACGCAGATGCATACGCTGGAAAATCTGCACGACAACTTTGCGCGCCTGCTGTCCTCGACGCTGTCGGGCGCCATGCGCCAGGTGGTCGACGTCGATACGGCCTTTGTAGATCAGACCACCTACGCCGAGTTTATCATGAGCCTGTCGAACCCGGCCTGCTCGTACCAGTTTACCCTGGGTCCTACCAATGGACAGGTGGTCCTCGACGTGGCGATGCCGGTCGTTTTTGCGGCGGTAGATCGCATATTCGGCGGCAAGGGCGCTTCGGAGGGTGTGCAGGCCCGGCAGATGACGCCGATCGAGATAGGCATCATCAACCGAATCGCTAGGCGCATTATAGAGGATATAGAGGCGACCTGGGAGCCCGTTTTGCCGGTGGAGATCTCCGACGTTGAGCTAGAGACGAATCCGGAGTTTATGCAAATCACGGCGGCCAACGAGATCGTTATTCTGCTGGCCTTCGAGATGAATACTCCGAATGCCTCGGGGCTGATCAGCCTGTGCTATCCATTTTTTACGCTGGAGTCGATTCTGCCGCGCTTGGGGCAGAAGTCCTACGTTCAAATGGACGTAGACCGGGAAAAGGTGCAGCGCGACAACCGCCAGCGCTTGGGCGGGATGGGGCTGGACGTGCGCGGTGAACTGGGCTCGACGCAGATTAGCTTGGGGCAGGCTCGCGCGCTGAAGGTGGGGGACGTCGTGGCTTTGGATAGCGGTCCGGATGATCTACAGACGCTCCGCGTTGGGAGCGCCGTGAAGTTCCTCGGTAAGGCGTGCGCTAGTAACCGCGGTCGCCACGCTATCAAGGTCGCTGGCCCGGCCTCCGAATAGGTATTCGGTTCGTCTACGGGCCGTTGCGGTCTGCTCACTTCGAAAAAAAATCTGGTGCGCCTCTTGATCAATTGCTTTATTGCACTGTGCAATTGTCAAATTTTTAACAAGACCTGGTGCGTTGGGTCGACTGTGTGGGGCGGACCATGCGAGAAATTGGGCACATATTCTGGCGCTTTTTGGCGCTGGGTTGTACGAGCTTCGGTGGTCCAGCTGCCCATATAGGCTATTTTCACCGCACTTTTGTCGATCGTCTACGCTGGATAGACGAAGCGGCCTATGCGCGCCTGATTGCCCTGAGTCAGTTTTTACCTGGGCCTGGGTCGAGCCAAGTCGGCTTTGCTATTGGCCTGCACAGAGCGGGTCTGCCTGGCGGCCTAGCGGCTTTTATCGGATTTACCCTTCCCTCATTTATTCTACTCTACCTGCTGGCAGTGTACAGTGTTGATTACGTCCACTATCCGCTGTTTGAGGGCGTGGCATCTGGACTCAAGCTGCTGGCCGTAGTGGTCGTTGCCGACGCCGTGCTGAACATGGGTAGTGCGTTTTGCAAAACGCGTCTGCACGCTGGACTGGCCGTTTTAACGGCGGTGTGTATGCTCGTCTTGCCTGCTCTTTGGATGCAGTTTACTGCACTTGCGTTTGCTGCGTTGGTCGGATCGCGGCGTGAAGAGGGAACTGCTCAGTCTGGCAGCGATGGGGTGAACTGGTTGTCTCTGGCCCTATTTGCTCTGCTCTTTGTTGGTATGCCCTTGGCCAGCAGTTGGGCGCCTGGAGTAGAGCTGTTTGCTCGCTTTTACGCGGCGGGTAGTCTCGTTTTTGGCGGCGGTCACGTAGTTCTTCCTCTGCTCCAACAGAGTTTGGGGGAAGCGGTATCCACGGAGCGTTTTCTCGTTGGTTATGCGGCCGCGCAGGCAATACCTGGCCCCATGTTCACGCTGGCGACGTTTTTAGGGGCCGAAATGACTCCAACACAGCCTATTTACGGAGCGCTGCTGGCCACGGCGGGCGTATTCATGCCGGGCTTCCTGCTGCTGCTCGGCTTGCGCAAGGCGTGGGAAACCCTCGCGACTAAGCCACGCGTTGCGGGAGCTGCGGCGGGTATTAATGCTTCCGTAGTCGGCCTTTTGCTGGCGACGCTTTACCAGCCGGTTTTTGTTAATGCGGTGCACGGCCCGCGCGAAATGGCGGCTGTTGTCGCTGGGTTTTTTATCCTGCGGCGGTTGGGTATGCCGATCGCCCTCGTCGTTGTTGCTTTTGCTCTGATCGGCTGTGCGTTACACCTGATGTAAAAGGAACGCCCTACCTCGATACGCGTCCAAGGTATTGATTGGCAGGCTTTCCTAAGTGAAGCAGAGAGAAGCGCCGCTGGGAAGGCGGTTGCTCAGTGCTGTGCTCTAGGTTTGGATTGTGAACGACATTTTCTTTTAATGAGTGGAAACCATCGCAGTTTAGTGGCTCTTATAACAGAGGAGGTCGCCGTGAACGTTCCCCGCGTGCTCATCGCTTCCGCGTGTTTACTGGTCGTTAGTTGGGCTCACAGCGTAGAAGTTGTCGATGAGGTGTCCCATCCCGATCCGGAACGCCTTGAAGAAGTGATAAAGGAGTTTGAAAGCGAAGCGTCCAAGAAGCGCCTTCCGCGCAAGGCTATTGTTTGCACGGGATCTTCGGATATGCGCGGTTGGCACGGTGATTTATACGACGATTTGGCGCCGCTCACGGTTGTTGAACGCGGTTTTGACGGCAGTTATATGAACGATCTATTGGCGTACGCCGATCGGATTATTTTACCCTATCATCCCCGCGCTGTGGTTCTATACGCAGGCGATGACGATATCGCCGGAGGCCTCGATCCAGAAACAGTGCATCAGACGTTTCTAGCGCTGGTCGAGAAGGTGCATGCCGAACTGCCCAAAACGCGGTTTTACGTGCTATCTATTAAGCCGAGCCCCAGTCGCTGGGATCGATGGCCCTCCGTGCAAGAGGCAAACGGACTGCTAAAGCAGGCCTGTCAAGAAGACGAACGGCTGACCTACGTAGATATCGCCTCAGCGATGCTGGGCGAAGACGGCACGCCGCGTGCGGACTTGTTTGCAGAAGACGCGCTAGAGATGAATCGTCAGGGATACGAGGTGTGGCGCGACGCGCTGCGCTCGGTCATTATAAAAGCGGAGTGGCCGCACGAATGAGGACAAAGTGGGATGAGCGCTACGGCGATGCGGAGTACGCCTTTGGCACGGAGCCCAACGACTTTCTCCGCGATGAAACCGGTCGCATACCAAGCGGCGGAGACGTGCTTTGTCTGGCAGACGGAGAGGGACGCAATGGGGTCTATCTCGCGGAGCAGGGCTATACCGTCTGCTCGGTAGACCTGTCTGAAGTGGGCCTTGAAAAGGCCAATCGGCTGGCTGTCCAGCGCGGTGTCTCAATAGAAACGGTCGTCGCTGATTTGGCGGAGTATGCCGTGGGCGAAGCCCGCTGGGACGGCATCGTTTCCATCTTTTGCCATCTGCCGTCTGCCGTCCGTGCGTCGCTGCACGAGCGGGTAGTTGCCGGTCTCAAGCCGGGTGGTGTCTTTATTTTAGAAGCCTATACGCCCGACCAGTTGGCCCATGAAACGGGGGGACCGAGCAGCGAGGATCTCCTGATGACTGCTGCTGTGCTCGGGTGCGAACTGAGTGGCCTAGATCTGGCCGTAAAACGCGAGGTAGAGCGCGACGTTATTGAAGGCTCCTTCCACACGGGCCGAGCCGCGGTCGTTCAGATTGCGGGCTGCAGACCGGTAGTCTGATTGCTCTAGAGCGAACGCTCCTTCCATTCGCCCTGGGCAAATTTGCGCAGGGTGAGCCAGCCTTGCAGCGCGCTGAAAGCAACGAGTGATACCCATAACCCGTCGACGTCATAGCCGAGTCCAAACGCCAGCCCGTAGCCAACGGGGAGTCGCACAATCCACTGGGCGATGATCGTGTAGTAAAGTGCGGGTTTAGTATCGCCAGCACCTCGCAGCCCGCCTCCGGCGGTGATGGCTATGCACTGTAGGGGTTCGGCTAGCAGTATCGCCCATATATACACCTTGCCCACTCGGATAATGTCCGGGTCCTGCGTGAATAATCCCATGATATCTCCGGCGAAAAAAGCCAGCGGTGCGCCGAAGAGTGCCATGCTGACGCTGCCGATCAGAATGGACGTCCAGCCGCTGCGCTCCGCTCCTTCGGAGTCACCTGCCCCGAGCCGTTGTCCCACCAGCGTAGTTGCAGCTGTGCCGAAAGAGAGAGACGTGCGGCGCACGATGCGCTCTACTTGGTTGCCGATAGAGTAGGCTGCTACGGCAACCGTCGGCTGCACGGTCAGAGCCACGAGTTTGACAAAGACGACGCCGGAGCCGTTTCGAAAGAGGCCCTGCACCGCTGAAGGAATACCGATGCGCAGCATGCGCTCTGCGCGTTCGCGTTCGGGGATATACGACGTTTCGGGGAGAAAGCGAACGTTGAGTCGATTGCTCTTGACCATCGCTATAGCCAATGCGAAACCGGCTGCGCGGCTGAGAACCGTTGCCAGAGCTGCCCCGGTTACGCCTAGGACGGGCAGCGGTCCTACGCCGAAAATAAGGAGATAGCTAAACGCGATTTTGAGAACGCTCATAATGAGGTTTAAATAGAGCGGCGTCCGCGCATCGCCCGCTCCATACAGGCAGTTATTAAGCGTGAAATTAAGCGCCATAAAGGGCAGCCCGGCAAAGAATACGTGCAGGTAGCCGGTGCCTAATTCAACGACTCCTGGAGGCATGCTCAAGATTTCCAACGCCATGCGGGAACAAGCGATTCCGACGAGGCTCAGCAGAGCGCTGATCGCCGCTACCAAGACGAGCGCCTGTTTAGTCGTCGCGCTGACGGTGCGTTCGTCGTTTGCCCCCGTGCCCTGAGCGACGAGGGCAAAGGCCCCGGTAGAGACGGAGATCATTACGACGCCAATGACCATAGTGAGGATCTGCGAGATACCTACGGCTGCAATGGCATCCGCGCCTAAATCGCCCACCAGATAGATGTCAGCGATGCCCACAAGCGTATCCAGCTGCGAAGAGAGTGCCACGGGCGTAGCTAGGGCGAATATGGGACGCACTAGCCGCTTGTCTAGACGGTCTGGCTGGTTGTGTGTAGCGTTTATGGCGGATGGCCTCTGTTAGGGGAACCGACTGGAGAAGAAAGGTCGGTACGGTGAACCCGCGCAAGAGGGTGTCTGCGCTAGTGTCCCTAGCGCACGCGGCGGTTAGAAGGGAGAGGGATCGATCGTATGCCATTGCCTAATGCGAGAGCCGTCCTTTTTTTTCACGTAGCGTTACAACATCGCCATGTTGAAGCAGGCTTACTTGTTTGGTTTGTATGGCGAGCAACAACAGGGAGATATCGTATGCAGGGACCCGGTTTTGCCGCGGAAGAAGCGGGATGGTTACAGCGCATGGTGAACGTGTTCAATGCTCCGCAGTCCAGCTTTGCCGCTGTTCTGGGGCGAGAGAGTGCGCTCGACTGGCTGCTGCCCGTGGCCGTTACCTGTCTCGTCGGGTTGGGATGTCACATCCTCACGATCGACACGGTGAGCAGTTTGGACGCGCCGGCCGTGCAGGAAAAGTTGATCAATATGAGCGAGGAAGAGCGCGCCCAGTATGAGCAGAGCGTGCAGATGCTGCGCGCACAGGGCTGGACCATGGTACCTGTGGGGCACTTCTCTTCGCTGGTTTTTGTCGGAGCGATCATGCTCATTGTCGCCCGCCTGGTTTTTCACAGCGAGATGACATTTCGACAGGCCCTGATTGTAAAGGGGTATGCAACGCTGGTCATTTCGGTGGAATGGGTTGTTCGTGCGCTGATGGTATTGGCGACCGATTCCCCGTTTGTGTTTATGGGACCGGGCATGTTTGTGGGGGATGAGGCGACGGCGACGTTTTTAGGGCGCGTATTGATGAATATCAACTTTTTTGATCTCTGGCAGCTCTGGATTATGGGGATTGGCCTGTCGATGTTGGGATCTATTGATCGGCAGCGCGCTCAGTGGACGCTTGCTGCACTATGGGTGATGTGGTTGTTCGGCGGTGCGGGATTAGAAATTCTGGGAGCTCAGGCCGGCCTCAGTGCGGTGGAGTGAGAGAGGTATCCTGCATTGGGAGAGCGTACAGTCCGGCAGATACTAGAGGCCACCCCCGAGCTCTTTGCCTCCGTTATTGAACACATCGAAGAGCGCGAGGTGCAGATCCTCTATACGCAGATCGATCGGGATGACCAACAGCGGCCGCACTTTAGGGAACACGCCTACCGCGTTGACGCGGATGCGTACTTTTACCCGGCCAGTACGCTCAAGCTAGCGGGTGCGCTGCTGGCGCTGGAAAAGCTAGGCCGCGTGCCCGGTATCGATCGTGACACGCCGCTGCGCATTGGCAGCGCGCGCGACGCTCAGGAAGCGGTTGAAGTCGACGAGACCTCGCCCTCTGGATGGCCGAGTATTGCCCACTACATTCGCAAGCTCTTTGTCGTTAGCGACAACGACGCCTACAATCGCCTGTATGAATTTGTCGGCCAAGAGGAGATGAACTGCGGCCTGTGGGAAAAGGGCTATCGCGAAGTGCGACTCACCCATCGCCTGTCGATGGCTCTATCCCCGGAGGAGAATCGGTATACCAATCCGTTTGAATTCTACCGAGGAGACGAGATTCTCTACCGCCAACCCGCCCAGTATAACGAGCACAGCCTTAGCGCAGACCGAGCGATTGAAAAAGGGCGCGGTGAGCTGGTAGACGGAGCGCTACTAAATCGTCCAAAAGATTTTTCCGGTGCCAATTTCATGTCGGTGCGCGTGCTGCAAGACCTGCTCAGAGCGGTCGTATTCCCCGCTAGCATGCCGCCGGAACGTCGTTTCGCGCTGAGTCCCGGAGATCGTCGCTTTCTATTACGCGCTATGTCTATGCTGCCGCGTGAATGTGCCTATCCGTGCTACGATCGCGCACAGTACTACGACAGCTACGTAAAATTTTTTATGTTCGGTGATGGTAAAGAGGCTATGCCGCAGCACATCCGCCTGTTTAATAAAGTCGGTCTGGCCTACGGCTATCTGATAGACAACGCGTATATCGTCGATTTTGAGCGAGGCGTAGAGTTTATGCTTACGGCGGTTATTTCTGCAAATGAGAACGGAATCTACAACGATGGCCAGTACGAGTACGATGCGGTATCTTTCCCCTTTCTGGCCAATCTGGGGCGCGTTATCTATGAGCGTGAAGTGCAACGCAAAAAAGAAGTGTTCCCAGACTTGAGTGAATTTCAGCTGCACTAGTGCGTTGTTTCGCGCTGAGTGTGCACAAACTGAGCCCCGCACTGTATGAGAAGGTAGGGAGTTATTATGGCTAAAAAAGGAACACTAAGAGCGGTGTTAGTCGGCTGCGGCGGTATGAGTCGTGCCTGGCTTTCGGCCGCTGCAGAGCGCAGCGATGTAGACATTGTAGGACTCGTCGATATCGACGAGAAGAACGCGCAGTCGCGAGCGGATGAGTACGGATTAGACGGCGCGCATATAGGCACAGATCTTAAGGTGGTGCTGGGCGAAGCTGACCCCGACGTGGTGTTTGACGTAACGATACCGTCGGCGCACACGAATGTGACGGTGACGGCACTTAAACACGGTTGTCACGTGCTCGGAGAAAAGCCGTTGGCCGATTCGATGGCCAATGCGCGGCGCTCGCTGCGCGCGGCCCAGCAGGCGGGAAAGATCTACGCCGTGATTCAGAACAGGCGCTACAACCCCAATATTCGCCGCCTGCGTCGTCTGCTTGCCAAAAAACCGTTAGGGCAGCTGACGACGGTTAACTGCGATTTTTATATCGGCGCGCATTTTGGCGGTTTTCGCGACCGAATGGAGCACGTCTTGCTCTTGGATATGGCGATTCACACCTTTGATCAGGCGCGGCTCATAACGGGTGCTGATCCCGTGTCCGTCTACTGTCAGGAATGGAATCCGGCCGGCTCATGGTACGATCACGATGCCTCGGCTATCTGCCTTTTTGAAATGAGCGATGGGCTTGTTTTCACCTATCGGGGGAGTTGGTGTGCCGAGGGACTCAACACCAGCTGGGAATGCGATTGGCGCATCGTTGGAACCAAGGGAAGTGCTCTGTGGGATGGCGGTGAGGGTATCCGCGCACAGGCGGTTAGAAAAGGCGGTGGATTTCACGCAGAGATGCGCGATCTGGCGGTGCCGGAATTATCTGCTCGAGATCGGGTGGGTGGACACGCGGGGCTGATCGACGAATTTGTCCACTGCGTTCGTCGAGGCCGCACGCCCGAGACGGTATGCACGGATAACGTCAAGAGTCTGGCCATGGTCTTTGCTGCAATCGAAAGCGCAAAGAAAGGCCGTAAGGTCGCCGTCAAATACTGATGCACTACGTCGCAGACTGGACAGTTTATACCGTCGCAGTCTGCGACCG
>CALDFW010000014.1 GCA_937942165.1 uncultured bacterium
CAAAGATCCGGACGGCCAGACGCGCTACGAAGCCGCCTATAGCCTAGCGCGCATGGGTGAAGGCGCGGCGGCGGCCGTTCCTGCGTTGGCCGACGCGCTGCGCGATACGGACAATCGCTACGTTAGCGGTCACAGCGTCACGGCACTGCAGCGCATCGGTACGGCGGAAGCCCAGACGGCGCTAATCGACTATTTAAGTGCGTCGCGTTGGTGCTCAATGACGACCAAAGAGAGCACGTTTTAGCGGGCTGTACATTGTGTAAAAACGGGCTGTCCCCCGGTATATCAAACCGGTGGGACGGCCCGTTTTTTTATGAACGGCTGAGCTTCCACACGTCGCTTTGCATATTGTTGCCGGCCACCATCCAAAGCGCGCTGTCGTGGACAAATACGCTGGCGGCGTGTCGAGGTGCCCACGGCGTCTCTAGCGCGTGCCACTGGCTGCCGTCTTCCGAATACCACACGTCGTTTCGGTTGGATCCGTTCCATCCTTCTAACACCCACAGCCTGTCGTCAAAAACGGCGACTTCGTGATACTGGCGCGATGCCCACGGCGCTGCCGGGGTGTGCAAGGTCCAGTCTACTCCGTCGCCGCTGCTCCACACGTCGCTGTAAAAAATACGGCCCGGATGTGCCGGCGTATCGTAGAGACCGCCGCCCAGAATCCAGATGCGATCTTTGAAGACTGCGCTGCCGCCGATCATGCCGCGCGGGGCCCAGGCCGGTTCGCGTCGTTTGATGCGATTCCATCGCAGGCCGTCCTCACTGTTCCATATATCGCCGTAGCGCCGTTCCTCTTCGGCGGCCAGCTGCGGCACGGTCTGTCCGCCCATGATCCAGATCCTGTCGTGCATTGCGACCGTGTAGTGCAGGGCACGCGGAGCCCAAGGGACCGGTGCGCTCGGATTGGCCTGCGTCCAGCGGGCGCCGTCCGTTGAATACCAGACGTCGGCGTGGTAGTGACCTTGGTTTACATCGCCGCCGACGATCCACATACGACCGTCGTGCACCGCGTAGCCGGCCGTGTGCCTGCCCTCCCAGTCGGCGCGTGGGTCAAAGTGCGCGTCGAGAAATGTGTTGGGCTTGACGAGCATCCAGTCCAGCCCGTCCTGGGACGACCACACTTCGTTGTTACAAATGCGCGGAAAGTGCGTCTTATCACCGGGATTCCAACCGCCCAATAGCCACATGCGCCCATCGTAGACCAGGGCACCGGCTCCGTCGCGTGGGGCAAAGGGTGCGCACTCGGTTACGCAGTGCCACCTGTAGCCGACGTCGTCTGTCATGGGTTATTCCTCTGTTGGATGAGCACCGGCCTCTATCAGTATAGCTGCAATCTGTTCGTGGCCCTGTTCCAAAGCGTGTGCATAAGGGGTTTTCCTCGGCTTGTAGAAGCCGACAAAGTTAGGATCTGCGCCGTTTTCTAACAGGAGTGCAACGCGATCGGCAAAGCCCTGTTTGGCAGCGTATTCTAGCAGAAAATCGAGCATACCGACATTGCCCTCGTCGTCTGGAGACCAGTTGACCCTGTCGCTTGACCGGAGTCCGTACGAGAGCAGAAGCTCAATGCAGCGGTTGCCCGGCTCGTGGCGGAACATGCGGTTGTAAAGCGCTTGCCCGTCGTTGGGGTTAGCCCCTTCGTCCAGCAGCAGTCGCGCAAGCTCTTCGCTCTGCCGGTGCGGTGGCTGGTTGTCCGGGCCGCGTTCTCCCTCGCCCAGTGCGCCGGTCAGCGCGGTGAAAATGGAGCCGTAGGGATGGGAAAAGTACGCGTTTGGATCGGCACCGCTGGCCAATAGGAGCTTGGCTACTTCTAGCGGATTGTGCGCCGGATCTGGGCTGTGCAGACGTGCGTAGCACAGGTAGAGCAGCGGCTCCATAGCGTGCGGGCCACCGCGAGTAGATACCAGAGTGGGATCTTCGCGCAGCAGGGTCTCAGCGGCCTGCGCATCGCCGACGGCCGCCGCGGTAAAGATGCTAGCGCTGGACTGGCTCGGGTCCTGTTCGAGGCGGCGCTGTGCCCGCTGATATCGCTCCGCCACGTCGCGTTCGCTATAAGTCAAGCAGGCTAAATCGAGTAACTCGTCGCCGATCAAGAGGGGCTCCTTTAAATAATTTCTAGGTAATCGCGTTCGGGCAGCTGTGGAAACGGCGCAGTGGGTAGCGTCTGGTACCAGTAGGCCACCGAGGCTATATCGTCTTGCAGGGGCAGGTAGCGTCTGTCGCTACGCCATCCCAGCGCTTGGATAGTCACGCGCAGGTCTTGGCTAAAGCGCACGGGATCGGTGATGTGCCAGCGATAGAGGCCAAAGCGCGTCTGCGAACGGTATACTCCGTCGGGGCGCAGCACCTGCGGCAGGCCGGCATAGGGCGTGTTGTATTCCTGGTACTGGCCCGTCGCCTTGTTCTCAAAGTTATAGGAACCGCAGAAGTAGTCCTCGGTTCCCGTGCCGCAGATAGTTGGGAACTCTTTGTCGCCGTCCATGAAGAATTTGATTTCTCCTTCGCCCCACCATCCCGAGTTATTGACGCCCCACGCCATATAGGTGCCGGCGTAGTGGCCGTGGCCCTCAATGCCGTCAACGATGGTATAGACTTCTTTGTAGGGCAGTGGATTGGTGCGGCGAAACTGCGCGTGAAAGTAGGCCGCGTTTTCTGCTATCGGCGCTTGGGAATAGTTGATCTGATAATAGAGATACATGTCTTCGTCGGCGATGTTTTCCAGCGTGATGCGGCAGCGCTTGGCAAAGGGCATGGACCAGTAGCAGTTAAAGGCGCTGCCGGGATTGACGCAGACGGCCAGCGAAGAAACCTGGGCATACTGTCCCCATCCACATGCGAAAAAGTCGCCGATTGGGCACTCGACCGAGGGGTGCTCTTGATCGTCCCAGTAGATGCGCAGAATGCTCATGCGCCAGTTGCCCGTCGGCGTCAGCCAGATCTGTTCAATGGTGCCCGGACCCTGTATATCCGCCATGGTGAAGGTGCTGCCGGCTTCGACGATTACGGAGGGCGATACCTTCCAGCCCTGACCCAGATCGCGTGCGGCAGCAGCGCCCGTCCCGTCGGTGGCCATGCCGCCTTTCTCCTTTTCACCGGTGAAGTTTTCCGGGCTGATGGAACGCGACTGCGCGTTGGTTAAGGTGGCTAGTTGCTGCATCATCGCGGTGTTTCCTTTCCCTGGAGGCCGGTATACCAGCGCTCAGTATCTTCGTAATAAAAGCCGTCCAGCCGGGGTATGAGCATTGACCCACGCCATAAAATAGCCGTCTCGTGCATGAACGGTCGTCCTTGGTAAAAGAAATCAGTACGGGCAATCTACGACACAGACGATGGGGGGTAAAGCACGGACAAATGGCGTCTATGTCGATCGTCTGCCCAGCGAGGTAGCGGTGGATCCGGCGACGACCAGCAGCGCGCCCAGAAGGGCCAGCGCATTGAGCGGTTCGGTTTCTACCCGGTCGGTAAATAGAGCGGCTACGGCGGCCATCGCCACGGTCAGCAGTGGGGTGAGTGCGACCACGACACCGGTGCGCGAGGCCTCCAGGTGGTGCAGGGCTTCTGCAAAAGTCAGATAGGAGCAGAGCGTGAGGGCAACCGAAGCGACAAAGAGCACGTAGTGCGACAGAGGGAAATGGGTCAGCCCGTTCAAATTTATGAACGGTAGTAGCACTGCGATTCCGGTTCCGTAGCAGACCGTCAGCAGTGCGCGGCCCGAAGCATAGCTGAGCAGCTGCTTTTGCGTTAGGCTAAAGGTCGACCAGAGGAACGAGGAGAAAGCAATGGTTAACAGACCCTGTGCGTAGCGGCTGTCCATGCCGCTGAACAGTTCCCCGTAGCGTTGATTAAAAAAAAGGGCCATGCCGGCAAAGAGGCCGATAAAGCCGAGAGACTGCACGCGCGCGAAGGGTTCGCGAAAGATCACTATGCCACCTAAGAGCACGAACACGGGTGAAAGCTGCATGACTATTTGCGCCGCGCTAGGTGGCACGGTGCGCAGGCCGGCTAAGTAGAGGGCAAAGTTACCCGTCATACAGAGTGTGCATACGACTAGTAGAATACGTGGGACTGCACGTAGTTTGAACAGGGGACGCAGTTCTCCGCGCCGAGCGGCTAGTGGGCCGATAATGCATAGAGCCGCTACAAAGCGGCACCAAGTCAACGTGTAGGGGTCAATATCACTCAGCAGGACCTTGAGGATCACGGGCAGGGCGCCCCACATTAGGGCCGTTAGCAGTGCCATCCCAAGCCCCAGGAGATGGCGTCCGCTTGCTACGTGTCGCTGCACGAACTATGCATTTCGGATATGATTTTTATGGTCTGCAGTTGGGCAGCGCCTACGGCTCGATTTGTCCGTACTCGGCTTGCGCTATTACAGCCGTCGGCAACCTGTTCCAGCCCACTGCCCACGCGGTTATGCCCTAGCGCGACTTCAAGTACTGGCCGATGCGGTCGAGCCCAATTTCGATTTTTTCCACGTCCAGTGCGTAGGACAGCCGCACGCGATCGGGGGCGCCAAACCATTCGCCCAAGTAGGTGATCACGTTATAGCGTTTGTAGAGATCCCAGACAAAGTCTGTTGGATTTTCCACCTTGGGCATGACGTAGAACGCCCCCTCGGGTTTCCACAGGTCGAGTCCCAAGTCGAGCAGACCCTGATAGATCAGATCGCGCCGCGCCTGCCAAACTTCGAGCTGCTCTTCTACAAAAGAGGCGGGGACGCCGGTGGCTGCCAGCGCCATCTCTTGGCCGAGGATATTGGTATTCATTGACGTGTGCGTCTTGATATCAATGGCCTCACGCACCAAATCTTGGTCGAGCGACCACAGGTAGCCAACGCGGAAGCCGCACATGGCAAACGTCTTGGAAAATGAGTTGATGGTGACGACGTGCGGTCCTTGGATCAGGTAGTTTTCGCGCACGTACATGAGGTCT
>CALDFW010000015.1 GCA_937942165.1 uncultured bacterium
GCTCTGTTTTCTGCGGGTATCGAGATATACCGCCAGGATGATTACGATCCCTCGGGCAATGTCGTGATAAAAGGAAGAGACGTTGAGCAGGACGAGTCCATTACTGAGCACGGTGAGAATGAGTATGCCAATAAAGGCTCCAGCGAGCGTTCCCACTCCGCCTGTTAGGCTAATACCCCCTAGAATCACGGCGGCAATAACCTGCAGTTCAAAGCCCAGCCCGGCATTGGGCTGGCCAGAATTAAGACGTGAAGCGAGGATGAAAGCGCTGAGCGCGGCCAATATGCCAGCGATAACAAATACGGCAATCCGTATTCTATCTACGGGCAAGCCGGAGAGCCTAGCTGCCTGCGAATTTCCTCCAACCGCATAAACGTAGCGTCCAAAGGTCGTGTAGTGTAGCACGTAAAAGAAGAGCGCCAGCAATAGGAAGGCGATGAGTACGGGTATGGGAATCGGCCCCCAGTGTCCGGTGCCGATTTCGATAAATGAGTCAACCGATCCCTGTATCGAAACGGCCTGCGTAGACACCATAGATCCCCCACGCAAGATAGCCATCATGCCCAGCGTAGCGATAAGCGAGTTTATGTGTGCACGAGTAATCAGCAGTCCGTTAATTAAGCCAATACAGGCGCCCGCAAAGAGGGCCGCTCCAAGCGCTACTAATACACTAGAAAAGCTGTTGAGAACCGCTACCGCAACGATGCCAGCGACGGCCTGCACCGACCCCACGCTCAAGTCAATTTCACCCAGTAGAATGACCATGACCATGCCAATGCCCGCTATTGCGACGAGCGCGGCATCGCGCAGCACATTTTTTATGTTGAGTGCCGTAAAAAAAACGGGGCTCAAAAACGACAGTACGACACACAGAAGAATCAGGGCCAACAACAGACCCGCCTGCTCGTTTTGCAGGAGACGGTTAACCCATGTCCTCATTGCAGCAAGCCTCTGACAGCATCGAGCTTCATAGCAAAGGGCTGCACCGCCTTGTCGTAGAATTGGTCAACGTTCGCACGCGTAATCATAACGGTAGGCGTTTCATAGTGCGCGGGAAGCGTCTCGCCAGCGTGGAGTTTCATTGCGGCATCTACCAGAGAAACACCTACAAAATCCGGAAACATACCCAGCGCGGCTCGGTAAGAAGAATCGCCCATAAGAGCCGACTGCCCTACAATGCCCTCAAAGCCAAACCCAATAGCCGTTAGATTGTTCTCATCAAAACCCGCTGCTTTATAAGCGGCCATTCCCCCCGACGTCGAGTCGTCATTGATGCCGAAAACCACATTTATGTCGGGATGAGCGGTAAGCGCATCTTGGGCGACCTTAAAGGCTTTTTCTTTGAGCCCCTGACTATCCACCTCTTGAACGACCTGATAAGCTATGCCACTCTCTTCTAAGCCCCGCTTGAACCCGGCTACCCGCTGCCGACAGTCTTCAAAATTGGGGAACCCAATTATGAGAATACGAGGATCGATACCATTGTCTTTGGCATGCTGGGCAAACCAAGCCCCCGCCTTATACCCGCTTGCTTCATTATCAATTCCAACATAGGTGTCACTCCCAGGAACCGGATTTGATTCAGTGATAACCTTTACGCCCGCGTCTTTTGCCTGCCGCACGACGGGCCCCATAGCTTTGGCGTCGACGGGCGTAAGGACCAATACATCAACGCCCTGAGCAAGCAGATTTTCAGCCTTTGAGATTTGAGCCGCCACATCCATATTCGCATCGGCAATGATCAGGTCGATGTCGCTGTTTTCGGCGTGTCGCTGAGCCGCTTTGCAAATATTCTGATACCACTCGTGGGACATAAAATTGACGACGTAGCCCACCTTAAGCGAACCGTCTGATCGCTTTTCCCCTTCAGATCCGCAGGAAATGGCCAACAGAGCCGCGGCGAGGCATGTTATCATCGTTTTAAGCATTTAGAAACTCTCCTATTCTTTTACTGCTCCGGCCGTAAGGCCCTGCACAAAATAACGTTGAAGCCCGACAAAGATAGCGATGGGCGGCAGACTAAAAATGATCGAGGCGGCGAATAACTGGTCGTATTTATTGACGTATTGGCCTAAAAATGCCGTCCGCAACCCAACGGCAATGGTTTGTGCATTTGATTTGGTAAACACAAAAGCGAAAAGAAATTCGTTCCAGGAGAGCAAGAAGGCGAAGGTGCCAACTGCAATAATAGCTGGAGCCGCCAAGGGTAAGATTATGCGGTATAAGAGTTCGAACCGATTGCACCCATCAATAAGCGCAGCCTGTTCTAAATCAGCGGGGATCGCACGAAAGTAGCCGTTGAGTAACCAAGTACAAAAGGGGATGGCAAACCCCGTGTAAACGAGAATCATACCCGCATGAGTATCCAGCAAACCGAGCACGCGGATGACCTGAAAGAGAGGAATGAGTATAGAAGAGCCCGGCAGCATTTGCGACATTACCACTACCATCAAAAGAAGGGTAGCCCCTTTGAATTGAAACCGGGCAAAGGCATAGGCCGCGCTAATGCTAAAAGCCAGCGCTATCAGGGCCGTGCTCAGTGATATGATGACGCTATTGAGAAAGTATTTGAGGAAAGGCCCCGCATCCCACAGCTCTACATACGCCTTAAACGTAATGGTTTGGGGCCAGAGGACCGGGGGTGAGCTAGTCACCTCAGCCAGAGGGCGAATTGATGTGGTAACCACCCAAATCAAGGGCAGCACCAAGGCCAACACAAAGATTGTACCCAAGCCATACCCTAAGCTCGCCCTCACTCGTGCCTGCGTTTTAGTTCGCATTATTGGCCTTCCGTTCAGCAAATAGCATCCGTATAAAAAACAGACTCATACAGAGCAAGAAGACGAGGAGTAATAACCCTGCAGCGGCTCCCCTGCCGAGTCGCAAATGCTCAAAGGCTATTCTGTAAATAGTGATGGGAACAACTTCTGTCGCCTTTGCCGGCCCTCCTTCTGTCATTATGAAAATCAGGGCAAAGTCATTGACCATCCAGATCGTGGCAAAGAGAAAGACCACGCCAATAACATGGCGAAGCTGGGGCAAAGTTACGTTAAAAAAGCGCTGAAATACGTTAGCCCCATCTACCTGTGCCGCTTCGTAAAGCTCCGTAGAAACCCCCTGTAGGCCAGCTAAGAGCATGATGGTTATATACGGCATAAAGCGCCAGATATTCGCCACGACAACCGCTCCCATTGCGGCATCGGGTTCGGCTAACCAAGCTACGTTTTCCTCGATGAATCCCATGCTTAACAGGCCGTAGTTGATCAGACCAAAACTATCGTGGAAAAGCCAACGCCACATATAGCCAGTCACTACGGGGGCAATGGCCCAGGGCACGAGCAAGAAGCCGGTAAACACGGGCCGATATTTTTTAATCTCATTAAATATCAGGGCCATGCCTAAGCCCAGTATAAAGGCTAGCGGAAGGGATATAAGCGTAAAGCGCAAAGAAGCGAAAACGCTATTGCCGAAAGACCGGCTACCCAAAAGCTTGGCATAGTTTTCCAAGCCGATAAATACGTCTCCCCCGCTTGCCTTGAGAAGCCTGACCTTGTAGAAGCTCATGGTCAAGTTGTTGATCATCGGATACAGAATGACCACAACGAGAACGATCAGTGCTGGAAGCAAAAAATAATAGGGAGTGAGGTCTCTTTTCTTTGTTTTCATCTTAATAATCGCTCAGTATCTCATTGACTTCTTCAGCGGCTTGATCGAGTGCCTCCTGAGGCGTGAGCGTCCCCGTCAGCGCCATATTTACCGCATCGGCGATATGACGCTGTATCTCCGTTATACCGGGATGCCCAGGCCAGCTAATTCCGTTACGTCCAGCCTCCGCAAGCTCATCCAATCCGATGTAATCGCTTTCAACCCCAGGAGCATAGGCCGCTTTCTGGGTCGGAATACCGCCCAGATCTGGATTTGGTTTTAGCCAAACCGGATCGTTAACATAGAGTGCCTTGAGCACTTCCCACGCTTGTTCAGGGACGGGACTGTAGCCTGTAATCGCAACCATCACAACGTCCAGCAGCGTTCCAGAGGGATGCTCCTCATAGCGCGTTGCCGGACCGGGCACCTGCGCCAACACGAGTTTATCTAAATCAAAGTCGTAATTTCCAATCATGGCATTCTGCCACCAGGGCCCCTCAATTGAGAGAGCCGCTTTTCCCGTAGCCCAGTGGGCCGCATTCTCGTCAAAGCGGTAGGCTGCACTGGCGGCGGGCATAAACCCCTGTGACTTCATATCAACGAGCATTGAAAGCGCAGCCACGCCTGCAGGCCCATTAAACGCCGCGGCAGACCAATCCGCATTAAATACGCGCCCACCCGCTCGAAAGAGCAGAGGAAGAAAGCGGTATGCCGTGTCTAAGTTGACTCCACCCGGCATCGTAAACGCGTCGATCCCTTGCCTCTTTAACAGCGGGCCCATCGCCTTAAGCTCTTCCCAATTTTCAGGTATTTCCAAGCCGTGCTGGGAAAGTATATCTCGATTGACCGCCAGGATAAATGGCAACATCGTCACAGGCACACCGTAGTGTTTACCCTCATAGGAAACCGGATCCCAGACATTGTCGAGTATCCGACTCCTAACAGAGGGAAAGTCATCAAAGTTCTCTAGCGCATAGAGCCCACCCAATTCTCCAAACTCAACCGAATATTTATGGTGCACTCGAACAATATCCGGTCCATCGCCGAGAATGGTTGTGCTAATGAGGCTTTCACGCTGCGTAGCCCAATCGCGGAATTCAAGCTCAATTTGTATGTCATCTCGCTCCGCATTAAACCGTTCAACGGCGGCTTTTACCCATTCCTGCATGCCGGGCAAGCCCCCGAACTCCCAAAGCACGACGCGCACGGGCTGTCCCGGCACAATCCGCTCCGGTGTACCGCATCCCAAGCCCAATGCCAAAAAGACACAGAACATTGGTGTAAATAGCTTTGATCTTTTCATAGACTCTCTCATTTATCTCCGGCATATATATAGCTACGGGTACAGACGGGAGCAAGGCTTATTGAAAGCTTAGAGAACAACCTGCATGTAAAAATTAACACATATAGCAGCTCATATCCTGCATGCTCGCACCCTGTGATACTTTTTTGTATTCTTTGCATACACAAAACGGAGACTGCACTATGAAATGGACCCTTCTTCTGGCCGTATTTTATTCCCCACTTTTTGCCCAATCGTCATCTTCAATTCTTCCCATACCCCAACTGGCCCAGGAACCGGTCATAGATGGAAACCTATCTGAGTGGAAAGAGTACGGCCACAACGACGGCGTTTGGGATATGCGTCGAATAACCCAGTCTTCGTTTTATGCTTTAGACCGCGGAGCGCGCAATAGACTCACTATCCACGGAAATGAAGGCTCCCTCCAGAGCGATCTGAGCGCTCGCTACTATTTAGCTTGGGACGAAACCCATTTTTATTTTGGCGCAGAAGTAAACGACAACGTCAACGATACGGAAGATCCCGACCCTGCCGACAAGCGCTGGTATTTCAGAGATGCGATTTGTTGGTTTATGGAAGGCCCGCGGGACCTAGCATCCGAATGGTTTGGCCAAGGCGATAATGCATTCTGCTTTACCGCCTCGTCAGAAAAGCTTCCTCGCCATGCCTGGTGGAGGCACGGTACGGCCGGGAAGACGTATATCGAAGAACCCATACCAAACGTTGAATGGCACGTAGAATTCACGGGAGTAGAAGGCAACTTTGTCTTGGAAGCCAAGGTCGAAATGGCATCCACTTTTGGTCAGAGTGACCCGAATTGGAGGCCGGCTCAGATAGGCCACGAGTACGGTGTAGAGATCGTTCACACCGATCCAGACGGAGGTGATTACGGGGGCCATTTTATGATTTATGGCAATGGAGACGACGATATCACGTGGGGGCATGCCGTCCTTGTGGGGCCCCAGACACCCGTGGGTCGCCTATCGCACTAAACTGCGCGAGAGGCTGTTTAGTGGCACCCCATCTTGACACGACATCTACACAAAAATAAGTTGACACAAGCCCGATCCTGTTCACTGAAACGATATTAAACCATTGTCGACCCCCAAGCCTGAACATCCCACAGCAGATTCGCATTCTCTGTCCAGCGGCCTGACGCCTCGTTCGCTCATACTTGGGCTGGCCCAGGTCTTTGTCGTATGCCTCGGTGCCCCCTACGCCATTTGGGTTTTAGGCTCGTCGGAGATCACCTGGTCTTTCTTCCCTATCTCGGTCGGCTTCTTTCTCGTCTGCGTCCTTATTCTCAATGCCCTGATCAAGTCATTCTGGCCGCATTCAGCGCTCAAACCCGCTGAAATTATCACCGTCGTTGTTATGGGCCTAGTGACTACCGGCATACCAATTTTTATGATGGGCTTTGTCTTATCCATACCGACAACGCCCTACTATTTGGCGTCTGCTGAAAACCAATGGGGCACCTACGTGGTCCCCCACCTCCCGGCTTGGCTCCTTCCATCAAACGAGGGCTTAGCTATGACCTGGTTTTTTGAGGGCCTCCCCATCGGCGAACCGATTCCCTGGGGCACCTTACTCAGCGCCTGGACGATGCCTCTATTTTGGTGGTTAAGCTTTATTTGGACGCTCTACTTTGTCTGCTTCTGCCTCGTTGTAATTCTGCGCAAGCAGTGGGTTGAACGCGAAAGACTCGCCTATCCGCTTATGGAAGTGCCGCAGTCGTTAGTGGCCAACGCCGATGGACCCGCCCGTTTTCCCGCAATAATGCGCAATAAAATCTTTTGGGCCGGAGCCGCAATTCCCCTTTTTATCGCGCTGTGGAACATCGTTGGGTTCTTTTTTCACTTTTTTCCCCAAATTGCGTGGGAACACCCCATCCAAATAGCCCCTGGATTTCCAACGCTTAGCGTTCGTTACTACTTCCCCGTTATCGGATTCATGTACTTTGCCAACCTGAATATCACCTTTAGCATATGGTTTTTCTTTGTGATTATCATGTTAGAGGAAGGACTATTTAATAGGTTTGGCATGGGCATTACCGATGGGGACACCTTTGTCTTGGGTCAACTTCCTTCGACCTCTTGGCAGTCCTGGGGCGCCTTTGTTGCCCTCGTCTTATGGAGCCTCTGGATGGCTCGAGACCATATAAAAGACGTAGTGCGCAAAGCGTGGAATACGTCCCATCCCGTAGATGATTCACGTGAACTCCTATCCTATAGATCCGCCAGCATTGGATTTATACTTGGCATCGGCTACATGCTCGCCTGGCTCTACAGAGCGGGAATGGACCTAACTGTCGCCTCAGTTTTTTTACTCGGCGTGCTTATTGCCTACCTCGGCATAACCCGCCTCGTAGTGCAAACGGGCATGTTTTACATAACAACCCCCATGGTCAGTCAGGGCATGACCATGATGACGCTCGGAACGGCATCGATCTCTCCCTCAGGGCTAGCGGCCCTCGGTCTCACCTATTCGTTCTTTGGAGACGTACAGTCTATTTTTATGCCCTCTGCTGCTCATGCGGCCCGCTTGCATGACGCCATGCGCATGACGCGACGCGGATTGTGTATAGCTATTGTACTCGCTCTTGGAGTAGGCTTTTTCTCAACCCTCACCTATGTGCTTATCATGGCGTACGACCAGGGCGCCTCCAACTTTAACTCGTGGTTTTTCAGAGTGTCTTCTGGGGCAGGCGTCCGCGCATTTGACGACGTGATGGCCAAGATCAAAAGCCCGGCTGAGTTTCACGCACAAAAACTTACGTTCTTTGCCATTGGCTCTGCCGCAATGTCCGCGCTCACCTTTCTACAGTACCGTTTTACGTGGTGGCCTCTTCACCCCGTTGGACTTGCCATTGCCTCCGTTTGGATGATCCGCAACCAAGCCGTAGCTATTTTTATAGCATGGGCCGCCAAAAGTCTTATAATGCGTTTTGGAGGTATTGAGCTCTACCGCAAGGCAGCACCCTTTTTCCTCGGTTTGATCCTAGGGCACTTCAGTGCTGTGGGTATTTCTTTCATTGTCGATATGATCTTTTTCCCAGGCAACGGGCACCCGATTCTACACGGATAAAACGCCCCAATCCCCACATACATCGAGAGAATATACAATGGCATTCCATCCGGTTCGGATTGGCCTTATTGGCTGTGGCACCCAAGCGCATGTCCACTTTCGCGGCCTCCAGTCTCTTGGACGGGACAGGGCGATCGTAACTGCCCTATGCGACCTGGATCAAAAGCGCCTGACAGAGGCGGCAGCGCTGTGGCCGGAAGCCCGGACATCTGCAGATTATCGGGACATGCTCGACGGGGATGGGCTAGATTTAGTGATTATCGCAACAATGCCCAATAGCCACCACCAGATGGCCCTAGCTAGCCTAGATGCTGGAGCACATATCCTGTGCGAGAAACCCTTTATGATGCACGCCGGAGAAGCGGAAGAAGTGCTGTCAAAGGCAGAACAGTTGAAGTTGCAAGTGCAACTTGGCACGAATATGCGCTATTTACCCTCATCCCAGCATGCTCGCCGACTTATGGAGTCCAAAGAGATCGGCAAGCCCGTTTATATAAAGGCATGGGGATGCCATACGGCCCCACCCGTTTGGGCTCCGCACTATCACCTTGCCACTTCCGGCGGCGGCGTTCTGGCCTCAACGCTAGTACACACCCTTGATTTGGCCATGTGGGTTGCGCTCTCGCCCAATCCCATATCGGTTAGCGCATCCACCTCACGCCTATTTCCAACAAAAAGAGGGCCGAAAGTTCAATCACACGTCCACGAACACTACGATGCCGAAGATCTGATTGGTGGCTTTATTCGATTTGACGACGGAAGTTACTGCGCATTAGAAGGAAATTGGTGCAGCGAAGTGACCGACTTCCACAGTTTTCAAATTACGGCGGAAAGGGGAACCATCACCGGATCTCCCTATTCGGTGCGCATAGACAGAGAGGGTGAAGTCGAAGATATAACCCCCTCGCTCCAAGCCGATAATTGGTCTGAGAGCATATGGTCTCAAGATGCTGATATCATAGAAAAACTACGGCGCGGAGAGCGCTGGGGCCTGCAGAATGCTAGACAGCTGCTCAACTTACAAAAGGTAATCGATGCCTGCTATGAATCGGCGCGTAAAGGCAGAGAGATTCTTATTTAACCCCTTTTCTAAGCTGACAACGCCTCTCCCCGCGCTAGATCTTCTCCCTGCTGGCGATATTCCTGCCGCATGTCCTGGGGAATGGTACGCCAAACGAGAAAGCGCTTGCGCAGGACGTTTAGGAAACTCGTATTGAGACGCTTCCAGGAAGCTACATCACCGCTGACGCGCTCTAACTGCATTTCAATCTGGTAAATACCGGCGATATCTTCCGTGGGAAGCATGCGCAGTCGCACGCGTTGACTAACCCCCAAGTCGTATGGCGCCAGCCAAACTTTTAACTCAAGCGAATATACGGGATCCTCTCCCGCCCGTTCACAGATGAGATCCACGTTCTCCGTCATGAAGTCCCCGACCGAACCCTCTCCATACGAGGAAAAGACGCGATGGAGGTAGGCTCCACTCCCCAACGCATCATTCCGAGCAAGGGTAAAGGGGAAGTTAAAGGTCCAGAGATCTCCTTCGGGTTCCGGGAACTTCCAACGGCGCGTAACGTCAGGCACGGACATAGAAGCCGCTTTACGAGCAGGATACAGAGTAGATATAACAACGGTCGCCATAACGATGAGAGTCGAAGTTATAGCAGAAAGCGAGGAGTAGTTTAAGAACATGCCCCCCAGCAAATCGTAGTGGGTCATAAGGAGGGTCGTGGTCTGACCCACCAAATAGCCTAATACCGCCCCCATCACAGCAAAGACCATGCTTTCGGCGATAAAGAGCGATGAGATATGGCCGGGCGCTAGGCCCACCGAGCTATAAACGCCAATTTCTGCAGAGCGCTCATACACGGCCCCGAGCATTGTATTGAGCACAATAAGGGCTGCAATGAGCAGTGGAACAAATAGGTTGCTCATCCCCGAAAGCGAGGCTGAACCCATGGAGGTGAAGACTCGTACCTGTCCATCGACGCCGACAAAGAGCGGAACGGCAACGCGTGCCACAAAGTCTTCAACCTCTTCCAATAATCCTTCCCTACTGTCAAAACGAGCAAGCGCGATAGAGCGCAGCGTGCCGCCTAAATCAATTACTTTCTGGTAGGGCAGCAAGACGACGTTACCTGCCAGCAGATGGGTAAAGGTCTCAATAGCTGCCGTATCCATCAGGCGCGGGTCTAAATTCGCCATTTCCTGCATTTTTTGCGCTTCTGCCACCGTATCAACAGGCATGGGACTTTCGTTGTCGAGGTCGCGCATCTCATCTATTTTTTCCCCGTCTATCAACCCAACTACGCGATAGGCCTGCCCCATAATCGTCACTTTAGCCTGACCCACTTCATCAAGCCCGATTCCAAGTATATCAGCCATAGCCGAGGGGAGAATGCAGACGTCGGTCTCTCCCTGCCTGAAAAATCGGCTCTGCGTCCCCACCAATAGGTCCCCTAACCCCATCAAGTCTCGTTCTTCTGGAACAACCCCCATCAGAGCAAAAGCGTAGCTACTCGCTTCGGCATCTCGGCGCTGCACGTCTATGTAGGCTCGTTCACCAATTAGATGGGTTGAAAGCCAGGACCGAGGCATTACCGTGGCGCGCTCACCAAAGGCACTTTCTGCATACTCCAACACGGAAAGCTGCATGCCCTTCCAGCCCCTATCGCGCAGCAAGGCACCCTCGTAAGCCGGGGCGTTGGGGCGCGGTATTTGGTAGTATTTAAGGTAGCTTTGAACGGATGTAAATGCCTGTACTGTAAATGTTAATAGGGTTAATGTAATAACTGTAAGTAAAGTGCGAGATTTGCGTTTTCGAAGGTTCGAAATTCCTAATGCGACTGCCGCAGCCGTAGCGCTGAGTCGTCCGATATCTGCTTCATGGACCCCTGAAGAAGCCCGCTTCCTCTGGCTGACTTCACGGGTAAAGCGACCCAATATCATCATCAATGCCACGCTGCCTATGGCAAAGATAACAAACGCCAAAAATATGATATAGGGAGAGGAAGAAAGCTTGAAGGCCGGGTGAATAAAGCGCATAATTAGGAATATCGCGACAAAAAATAGAGCCGCTCCCCCCATCTGCCGGCGGACATCTGCAAACCCAAAAAAGAGACGCTCGCAGCAAAAAGAAAACGGCAGCAGCAGGGCAAAGTAGAAGATTACGCCATATACGGTATCGTCAGCAGTTGCCTTTATGTCGGGATACCCTCGCCCCTCCAATCCCCAAGCTTCGCGTGTAGCCGCTTTGAAATCGCTGTAGCGCCGAGCTTCTAAATGTTGTTTTGCCTGGATAAGAGCAGTGCGGGCCTCCTCGTGTAGGCGCATAAATTTATCGTTACGCACTCCGTATTTTGCCAACTGCTTGATGCGCGTATCGTCCAGTGTCCACATGTCTTTCGCTGCCGCGTAACTCGGCAATAGCACGGCCCGATCGTCTACTGAATACCCGTTCCCCAGCGCCCTTTTCAAGACCGCTTCGTCTATATCTTCCGGTTCTAAGGGAGTTTCCAACAAATCATCTGGGGCACCACTCAACAGATATCGCACGCCAAAAAGACTGGTGCTCATTAATACCTTCACTCGGGTGCCCGGTTCTCCATACACAACCGAAGCGAGCGTGACTTTACCCTCCTCATTGCTTTGCCGTTCGACAAAGTCGGCTCCCCAGGACTGAGGCACCCCGTCGCGTTCATCTAACACTGTCATATGGTCCAATACGGACAAATAGCGCGAGTCTACCGTTTCAAAAAGACTCAGAGCTTTGCACTTAAACAGCACCTGTAGCATTTCATTTTCCCACCATCCCCAAGGATGAGCCATGGGGTATGTCTCATCTCCTTCTTGTCCCATATCTGGCGCTGAAACAATCTCACCTTGTCCGTCAATCTCATACGCTTTAATCGTGTTCTCGTAGCGATTACGCATCACATTAAAGCGGAACCGCCCCTCGCGATCGGCCTTCTGCACCATCAGCGTGCGCACACCGCCTACAGAATTTGGGCCCTGCTGTTGATACGTAACTAAGGCCCCTCCGACCGGTGATTTTGGTACGGCAAAGTTTATGTCGCGATCAAACCAATAGATTGAACCCGCTAGGCTATGACCGTAATCTTCAAGCTGTAGCTTGGTGGGTCGGAGCAAGTCGGCGTCGCGCCCAGCCCAGGCTAGCATGGCGGCCAGCGTGCGTATCTGACGGGTCAGGTTCCCCATATTCATGGAATCGGGTAGGTCTACCGGCGTATCAATCGCTTTTCGCCCATCGTTAGCCGTAGCAATAGCCAATGCCTTCTGCCCAACAAACGAAGCCGCTTCGCTGGCAAAGGCCAGCGGTATAGGCATAAAGTTCTTCCAAGTCCGCTTTGCGGGGGCGATACCCTCGTAGTGCCTAGTCGAATCAGAGAAGATCTCTTCAACCGCTAGGGATAGCCGTTTGGAGTAGGGAGTCAGCATGTATTTTACGTAGCTATCCGTCTGCCACTCCGGATTGTAAAAGGTCCCCATACCAAAGGTGACGCTTCGCTGACCGTGGCTCGAAAGATCAAGAGATAACATTAGGTCAAAATCAATGCGATCCTCTTCCGACATCCGCTCTCTGAAATACTCGCTTCCCCTGCTGTGACGATAGAGGAAATCATTGATGCCCTCTAAGCCCTGAAAATGACCTGAAGTAGCTAAAAACAGCACGGAATAGTTTGGGCGATATGCCCTAAGCGTTTCAATGAGCTTTAGTAGCGCTACGATACCCGACGCGTTTTCAGCTCCCGGTGCACGCGCTGGAACAACGGACATCGCATCGTAATATGCTTGAATGACAATGACCTGCTCCTTCCATGGCTGCCGATTTTCACGGCTCGTAGAAGGCATCAACGCATCCGTGCCGGGAAGCCACCCGTACACGTTTTGAGCGCTCACGGACTCCCAGTCCATTTTCGAATCCAGATGGACCTGGACTTCACCCTTTTCTAAGGAAGAGCGAAGGGCTTGCGCATCGTAGTCTTCGATCCAAAAACGGGGCACATCGACGGAAACTTTCAAAAACTTATCGGCTGCCTGCTCACGGTTGACGCCCCCGTTATCAAAAAAGAGAACCGCTCGCGCGCCCAGGGTCGCCAAGTTTAAAAAGTTCTGTCCCCCGTCAAAATCCAGCAAAACAATGGCCCCATCTAAGGGCTTTCCTTCAACCTCCTTAAGGGTTCCTTTGCCCCCGTATACCAAGGGACCTCTGATGCCGCCATCGGGAAGAGAAGAAGTCCGCACTCCGTTGGGCCATAGTGCATAGACAGGCGTAACGGTGCCATCGGGCAACCGCAGATGTCCCCCCTTATCAATGGGTACAGACACGTCAAAGGACTCACTCTCTATATTCTCCAAACCCAGTTCGGAAAAGCGTTGCCGTAAATATTGATGCGCCTTTCGTTCACCGGGATAGCCCGTAACTCGAGATCCCATCCCAACGATATGTTCGATCTCATCTCTGACGTCTTCCTCGGCAATACCTTCGACGAGTGATCGCAGCGAGGCCGCCTGCTCCTGATCAACGAGCCGTTCTGCCTGTGGCTTTGACGGAGCCCATCCCCAGAACGCATTAACGGCTTCATTTATGCGCTGAGGGTCCCCAGATCCGAGCACCAGTATCATACATAGAGCTAGGGAAATCCCCACCCAGTTGAGCAGTGTTTTCATACGCGTTTTCTTTCGAACTGATACGGATCTTTATCCCAAGACAGCATTCGATTAACCGTGAAAATAAACGTGTCCATCTCCCATAAACCATATAATATCAACGCAGTAGGAAATCCCGACGCCGAGGAAGTACCCGGCTATTAAACCCATAAAGAAGGGACGAGCCGTTCGGTAGGCCCGCACTCCGCCGTATCGCATAATCGCGCTTTTACTCACCCACGCCAGAAATACAGAGAATGCGATATAGCGCGTCATCCACAGCGGGGCTACCGCGATCCCAACGGGAGAAAGCGGCCACCAATGGAACCGATACTGACACAGAGCCAGCACGGAATAAACCACTCCACCGATGCCAAAATAGCTTAGTTTGTTCCAATCCGTAAGCCATGGATCGTTGAAATGACGGATTACGCCGTCAAATGCCATCCCTCCAGCCCCACCACCAGCGGTGAAATACCACGAACCAAAATTACCGGCTCCATACTTATAGCATAAAGAGAGCACAAAGTATATATTGGCGACGAACCCCAGCGCGACGGCCAACCCAAGAGCCCAAGCCATACCTCGGCGCAACCGATAGACCTCTGCCAGACGAGCTCCGTGCGCTGCGGCCGGCATAAAAACCGACTGCACGTCCCCAAACCAAGCATAGGACAGGCCCAGCGCCACTAGGTTATTTCCCCCGACTCCTGTCCCCGTTATGGCCAAGGTGAAGGCCTGAGCCCCAACGGGCGTCGTTAAATAATAGATGCCCGCCTGCACAACGAGCCGAGTGATACCGTAATAGGCAACCAGAACGCCCGTTATAAACAAAAGAGCAATATTTAGGTCCATTCCGGATTTCCACAGCCATCCCACTACATAAAGCAAGGCCAATAGAAAACCGTATACTGCCGTCCGGTAGGATATCATTTCTTCCCGGTCATCTACCGTATCCTGCCCCATAAATACGCTTCTAAAAACGTCTATCAGATGTCTGCGAGCCATCCACAAACTAATGGCAACCATAGCCACAAACCCACCCCATGCCTGCCAAGAGAGAGATTGCATGCCCCATACAAAAGCGTCCGGTCGAGTAACGTCATAGCCGATGCGGTTAGTGATTCCCTCTTGAACAACAGCGACCACATAAAACACGATGATGCTCAAAGAAACAGATGAACTGACCAAATACATAAAACCAATGACTGGGAAATAGAGCATCAACGTAATAGTTGGAAATTCACGACTAAGCTGAATCGTTATAGGATGATGAAAGTTTATTTGCGGGAAACCAAGGTAGAAAAATCCGATGAGATTAAACAGAATCATCCCAAGAGGAAGGGCACACCCAGCCCAAAAGAGTTTTGAACGTAGTATGCTTTGTCCTTGGTCGTCTATAAGAAGGCGCGGCATTTCCATAAGAGGAAAAACAAGTCGTTCGTTTTCAGCCCACTGCCTTCGAAAAATAACGACCATACAGAAGCAAATAAAATAAATGGCAAAAATGAGGCTCAGCCACCAAAAAAGGGGCCCAACCCACACTTCAAAGGGAATCCCCTGCCCGGATGGCAACCCCTCATAGAAATGGCGCATCGCCTCTCCCTCAGGGCTAGGAACCAACCAATCGGGAAGGAAGGAATGGATATTGCCCTCCCAATCATTCTCAGGCGTTGCTCCGTAATAAGGGCTTGAAATAATAGCCAACAGGGTTCCAACAATAAAGGTGGGTATTCCCGTTGCGGCCAAACCCATACAGACGATAATCGCCCATTCGGGTGGTCGGATAGTAAGGGGGCTATTGAGGCGTTTAAGCAGAAGGTTAAGTAAAAAGAGCGCGATAAAACAAAAGCCAACGCTGGTTGGAAAATAAGACCAGGTGATTTCAGAGGAGCGCACCATCCAGATCGAATAGGGAGCCCCACATACTACCGCCAATACAACAAGGGCGCCCAGAATAATCGCCTTAAGGCTCATAACAACCCGACCTGAAAAACTTGTACAGTTAATCCATCGAGACTGAAAATGCGCCGTAGGTTTAAAGCGGGTATCATTATGCTGTGTGCTAGGTTTTCTTTTGCTCTCATAGATTAGAAAACAACTTGTGAGACCGCTTTTGATATGAGAGCAATAGCAATCGAACTCATGCCAATTAACCCGACACCGCAAGAGTACCCCGCGAGCAATATAGGTGCGTAGGCGCCCCACCTGGCTTCCCCAAAGCGCTTTTCCAAATAAAAGCGCCCGAGCATTGCCCCTATAAAGTTGAGAATTACAAAATGGGGCCACTGTCCCAAACCAGCGACAAATCCATAAAAGATTGCCATGGGCGCCTGCAGGAAATGGAGTGCTCCATACAGTATGAGACTTGCTCCCAGTCCAATTCCGATATAATCCCATCGAATAATCTGAGTCAGCAGATTAGCCCCCGCATCTGGCAGGGTCGATTTAGCCCAAAATGCCTGCATAGTTGCGTGAAATGGCCACAGTTTCTGAACGTAGGGATAGGCAGATGATGGAATAGGACCCAGTTTCCAGATTAACGACCAAAAGAGGAAGGAGCATACAAACATCACAGCGAGTGTTAGGGCCGTCATTTTAACAAGAGATCCAAACCGAGTCTTGGTCAGTTCTAACTGCTTAAACGTCTGTGCCTCATATCCCCATTGAAAAATCGGGACGGGCGCAAACCATATTCCCGCGCCTTCGTATCCGGATAGATAAAAGCTAGCCTCGCGCAAGTAGGGAAAAGAAACCCCCTGAGGACTGCCTGTCAGACCGATCATTCGCGCCCCTATATATGAGTAAATTGGGGTCCAAACAAAGCCAAAAAAAGCCGTTATCCACCAGGGAAAGGAAGGCACCAAATAATAAACCATCCCGACAAAAGCCAGCGTGCTCAAAGCCCAAATCCCGAGGGCATACACTATTTTTATATCACCGCGCTCTGGGCTTGGCCCGCCTGAACTTCTTTCGGGCCCTGCGTTTTGTTGGGCATTACGCAAAGCAATAAAAGCCGTGCCAAACCCAACCAGTGCAACTACGATGGCCCCACCAAGAGAGAAGCTAAGCCAGAAATCAAAGGAGTTCGCAATCATCGTTGGGATCGCCGACATACCCGGCTCCCACGTGTGCAGTATGCCACTGGCATACAATATCGGATTCGCTATTAGGTTTACTGTGATGGAGGAGGCAAACACGCCGACGACAACCCAAAACGGTAAGACGAGTCCTATTAGAACGTGTATGAGATCCGTCGCTAATCCGACCACCGCTGCAGGAAGAACGGATTTCATGGGAACGGTAAAATCGATAAATGGTATAGGCAGCACCGAAACGGTTTCCGTTAAGAATACCGAAGACAGCGTGGGCACCACAACATAGAAAAGCCCCCAAACAGCGCCGATAAACGTGCCGGTGCTGAATACGTGCCATCGCCAACCTTCCTTTTGCGACGACGTCTCTGCAAGTGCCGTCGCGCCCCCCGCCTGTACGTAGGCCATAGGATAGGGCAACCGTTCTATATCATGGGTAATTCGAAAGAGCGCGTAGCCCAAGGAAAGCGCATTAATGCGCTGGAGGACTACCGCCACAAGGAGAATGATAATCGGCTTAAGCCAAGCCGCATGTAAAAAGCTACGTTCCAATAGGGCTTCAGATCCGCGCGGCGGAACAACCCAAGTGGGAATATGTTCAGCGAGCCCGTCAGCCTGCGGCGATTGAATTAAGTATTGATCCCATATCAACACGCCAAAGGGACCACCGAAAAGGTCAGCCCCAGTACCGAGTTTACCCCCCATGAGAACGAGTCCACCTGCAACCCAATACAGGATAATTATTTCTTGAGTGCGCAGCCGTACAAAGGTTCGCTTGGCGATCTCAATAAAGAGTATGAGCGTAACCCACTCGGCCCCTCCCGCCATACTCTGACCGGTTACCAGCCCGAGGTAGATCGCACCAGGCAGCATAACAAAGCCTACAAAAAGAGCGGCCCACAGAGTCTTCATATTGAAGCCCGGCTCGAAGGGTGCCTCTTCAGGCATTATCTCGAACCGTTCTTTTTCTTCTTCTTTAACCACCCTCAGGTCACTTTCATTGACACGTTAAATATAGGCTTGGACGTGGCGCGAACCGCACACCGTAAAGCTACTTTTAGGGACCTTCGGCAGATAAAGCGCGTAAATGATCTTCAAAAATTGTTATTTCGTCACCGCGCTGGGACCGGACCTGTGAAACCAACTCGTTGAATAAAGCCCGCTCTTTACTTTGGCGCACGTCACGCGAAACGGCAGAGCGAACTCTAGATTCTTCAAGGCTATAGTAGCCATCTTCAACGCGTTCGACCACTTCGAGCAAAGCGTATCCACCCTTGGCTTGAACAGGTCCCTGCAGCGTGCCAATAGGAACGTTCAACACGTAGTTCATCCAAGCTGTACCATACTGATTGGCCTGTAGAGCAAAAACCCTATAAACACCTTTTTTTCTTCCTTTTCGCAGCGTATGATCCCGTATCAGCTGTTCAAAATCTTCGCCCTTTTCGACGGATTCCTTAAATACTTCAGCCTCCTTCTGAGTGGCCACAAGCAGGTCGCGCACTCGCGCATATCCCGGTATGCGAAAACGCTGCTTCGTCTGCCCATACCGAGTTTCTACCTCTTCATCAGATATAGAAATATCCGCTGTAGCTTCGCGCTTCAGGAGTGAAAGCAGAAGGTCTTCACCTCGCCATTTTTTCCACGCTAGGAACTCTTCTGATCCATCCACTCCGCGCTGGCGTGCGTTAGCGGTCATAAGCCGCTTAGGAAGTACTGTATTCTTTACTTCGGCGATGAGATTTTCGGAGTTAACACTTTCCCAGCGGGCAGATGCACCTCGAACGGAAGAAACAACTTCTGCTAGGGTAACTGCAGTGCCGCCATATGAATAAACGACCTGGGTCGAATCAGGCAGCGGCTTCTCCTCACCATTACGGTTAAAATCTATTAGATAAGCCACTACACGATCAACACCGTCGGGATCAAACTTCAAATTAAGGGTTTTGTTTAAATGTTGAAGGTAAACACCCCGTAACAGCCTTCGCTTTTCCTTGCGAACATACTGCACTAATTCACTCATCACTTCATCCTTACTCACCTCACGATACTCGGCGACATAGGACAAAACATATCCCTTAAGTAGCGGTATGGGTGAAGAAAGGCTGCCTGCAGGCATTTGAAAAACGCGCTGCACTATTTCTTCGGGACCGTCGTGCACGTTGTAAACAAACTGCTGCACGCCCCCCATGGGTATGTGCATCAACCGGTCTACAGAATACAAACGGCCCGCCTCGTAAATGTCCAAGCCCGCCAGAATTTCACCTCTAACACGCAGAGCGGTTTCCTCATCAGGAAGAAACAATTCCACACTAACAGCCTGGCGATTCCAATCTCCTGTGGAGTAGGCAGATTCAATTTCCTTAACAGTAGGCTCTGAACGACCTTCAACTTCGAGGTCAAACATCATTTCAGAGAGTTTCTTCTCAATATCCCTCTCTATAGCTCGCTTAAAGTCGGGATCGTTTTCCAAACCGCGCCCCACGGCTTCCCCGATAAGCAGTTCGCGGTCAATTAGCACTTTGAGGTTTTCAAGGTGCACTTCGAAGCGAGCAGAATCACCCACTCCAATACTGCGTTCATAGGATAGTAGATCTTCAGCGCGAATTTCTTTACTGCCAATCCGTGCGAGAACCGAAACGTTTGAGTTCTCATGATCATTTCCACATGCGGCAAGTATTGAGAGAATAATCAGAGAGAAGCAGGCACAAAAAACTCGACCAGAGAACGCGAAAAAGAAGCATTTTCTGGTCTTGTCAATTAAATATGAGTGGAGAGAAAATATGGTCAGGAGGATCCCCTATCGAAAATGCTCTACACTGAGAGCCAAGCTCATCCTATTCTAGTATGGGGTCGACTTCGCTTTCAATAACACCCTGCTTAATAGCAAATCGACACTCAAAGTCAATCGTTCGCTCTGGATTACCACTTGCGTCAAATGAGAGCACAAAATCGCTGACAGTGAGCACTATCTCTTTGGCATCTTGAGGGAGTTTGTCGAAGGTTAGCGTTCCAGACCGCTCATCTCCCCTAAAGACGGGCCGAAAACGGTGAAACGCCGTTTTGTAAATAAGCCCCATACGTTCGAGGTTGATGTCTTTATCTATACCGGAACGACCTCGCTCCGTTTGGTAATAAGTACTAAATCTATTTCCCCCTAAAGGATCTACGCCCTCTCCCGCCCTTCCAGGGTCGTAGTATCGTAGCGTGCGCCCCGTATCTGTCGTAATACGCGTCTTGGCGGGATCAAACTCAATTTTCGAATACGTTTTATTTACCACCGTCACGTCAAAAACCATAAAAATAGGAGGCACGTAGCCCAAGTCTACGTCAAGCGCATCTGTCGTATAGGGATTAGTATGCCTGCCATCGTAGAGAGGAGGATACAGCTCATTGAGTTCATCGTCGGTGTAAGGGCGTATTTTGACAACCATACCCTCGTGGCTGAACATGACGATTTTAGAATCGTCTGGGTCAATCTGATACTCTCCCCTTCCTTCTGACAAAACGGGTGTGAGTGATACCTCGTAAAACATTTCACGAGGTATTAAACTGGCCATATAAGCGCAACCACTTAAAGTAGCACTAGCGATTAGCAAAACGATAAATGTTTTCCAACGAAAGGACATAAGTAAGTTATTCCTTTGTAGCAGCTCGGCTGGCCGCTTTGTCTTCACCAGTTTCCAAATCAATCTTACTAACCCCAGCCATTACAGCCATCTCCATCGCGTCTAGCACATATCCATGGGGCGTCTGGGCATCGGCAGTAACAATGAGCGTAGATGACCCAGAGCGTAATCGCTCGTCTTCTAATACACTTGCCAGTTGTCCCATGCTGACCAATTGGCTGTTAAACTCAAGCTGTCCCTCTGCTGAAATAAGTAGGTTGAGCTTCTTTTCTTGGTCGATCTTATCGTAGTTAGCCGCAATCGGCAGCTCAACTTTTAGCTGAGTAGCTTTCACAAAGACCGAGGTGACCATAAAAAAGACGAGAAGCAGAAAAACGGCGTCTATCAGCGGTGTGAGATTCAGCTCGTTGTTCTTCGCATCATTTCCCTGTAGCTTCCTCGCCATACCTAGCCCTCCGCAGACTTGGCAAAAGCCACGGCTTCTATTCCTTGGCCGCGGGCGATATCAACTACCTGTACGACGCGCTGGTGTCTAACAGAACGATGCGCCTCAATGATCACATTTTTTATATTGTCGGCTTCCACAATTGCCCCGATACGCTCGGCGAGTTGTTCAGTAGTAGCAGGTTTGCCGTTGACCTGAACAGCTCCTCCTTTTTCAATCACGATATTAATATCTTTACTGGCGCGCGCTGAGTCATCTCCTTGTCCACCCGGTAGGTCAACGCTCAGCCCTTTCGTGTTTAAAAAAGTAGTCGCCACCATAAAAAACACAAGAAGTAGGAAAATACAGTTGATCAACGGCGTCATATCGGGATCTGTGCTGGTGACAAACCGAGATCCCTTTTGTGATTTGCCTCTTATCCTCCGGGCTAATGCTGGCCTTTTG
The DNA here is from genome assembly GCA_937942165.1 of uncultured bacterium. Lineage (GTDB taxonomy): Bacteria > Latescibacterota > UBA2968 > UBA8231 > UBA8231. The sequence continues at coordinate 21,316 of CALDFW010000015.1, forward strand.
GGCATAGCCCTCTCCTATTCTTCTCGCTGTGCGCCAAAGCGAACTACGAGCGTATTGGCAAAGGCATGGCAATACAATTCGATATCTTTAAACGCCTTGTCTGCGCGCGCAGAGAGATAGCGATGAAAGACAATCGTAGGAATCGCAACAATGAGCCCTGAGGCTGTCGTAATAAGCGCCTGAGAAATACCGTTAGCAACAGCAGCCGGATCTCCAGCACCAGCTTGAGCAATAGCATCAAAAGCGCTAATCATACCTACAATCGTACCCAACAGTCCCATGAGCGGGGCAAGGACGCCTATCGTACCCAACGCATTGAGTAACCGTCCCAAATATTCAATACCCGCCTCTTCGGTTACGGTTACCAGTTCTTGGCGCATATCTTCAAGGTCTGTTCTGTTTTCTAAAACAAGCGAATCATATCGCTTTAGTAGAGCAGCAAAAACAAAGTTTAGCACCCCCTTGTTCTGCTTAAAATGCTCCACTGCTGCCGCCTCTCCTCCGTTTTGAAGAACCGACTCAACCTCCGTCAACTGGGCTTCGGCTTCCTCTTCTGAAGGTAAACGCAAATAGCTCAATAATCGGTCTATTGCGACCCCCAAAGAGATAAGAGAGCAAATAAGCAATGGCCACATCATTGGGCCGCCCTTCAAAAACTGGCCAACTATAAAGTTTTCTGACATTTTAGACCTCCCATTGTAATGCTAATCCGATTTGTGTTATAGTCTGTTTTCAACGATCCAATCCCTATGTAAACGAGCAAAGTTAACGACATCTGAATTCTCAATATCATCCTGCCCGCGCGTCAACGTTTGGTCATAGTTTTCAACTGCCTGTGGCCATTGCCTGAGGATCTCATAAGTGAGTCCTAGGTTGCAATAGGCCGCCAATTGGGTGTACGTATCGGGATACTTGTTTATGATTTCTTTAAAGCCTTGAATAGCCTGGTCGTACTCTTTAGCTTCGAATTGCGCCATCACCTGAGCATATTCCAAGCTCGCTTCTATTTCACTTAATTCTTCAACGAGGGCTTCAGCCCGCTGGGTTTCAGGAGCAGAAGGATAAGCATCTATCAATACCGAGTAAGCACCTAACGCCTCATTGTAACTTCGATTATTGTAGTGAAAGTCACCAATGGTGAATTGAGCCTTCGCTGCGAACTCACTTTGGGGAAAGCTACTCACCAGTTGGGCCATAGTAGCTACGCCTCCTTCCATATCTTCCTGCTCAAACTCACTCCAAGCTTTGGCATACAAGGCGGAGTCGCCATACTTTCCGCTGGGAAACTGTTTAAGCAGATCTTGATAGGCTTCGGCGGCCTTGGAAAAATCTCGCTTGTTGTAAAAGTTTTCTCCGACAAGAAAAAGAGCCTCTTCCACGTAAGAGGAACGGGGATAATTCTCTGTAAGTTCGGAAAACTCCGTGGCGGCCTGGTCGAAGTTGGTTAGCATTTGGTAACTATGAGCTAAATAGTATTGACCATGGACCGCGTTGCGATCGTTAGAATATTCGTCCACAAAGAAAGCAAATCCCTTTGCCGCTGCTTTGTAATCACCCTGATTGAAATCGGAGAATGCCTTGGAAAAAGCTAGGTTAGCGCTTTCCCCAGATTTCGGATATTTTGCAAGTCCCTCAGCAAATATTTTGCTAGCGGAAGCAAATTCTTTCTTTTGAATCAGGGAGTTTCCAATCAGAGAGTATGCACGCTCTTTCCTGAAATACCCCGCACTATTATCATCCTGAAAATCCATCTTCAACAATTCGCGAGCAAACACTTCCGATTGTTCGAATTTTTGCTGGTCAAAATAAAGTTCCATCAAAAGCATTTGGAAGGTGGCACTCTGCTGCGGATCCTCACTTGAAGCTATGAGTTCTTTGTAATAACGAACGGCTTCATCCTCACGCTGCAACCGGATCATTCCCGCCCCCAATGTCCGGAACGCGCTGTCCTTTATGTTAGCCGCGGGATTCCGGTCGAGCAGGGCCTTCATATCAACAAGTGATGCTTCATACTCGACCCTCGCAAGGGAGGTATCTCCCTTGGCATCCAGCGCCTTAGCCAACTCGTAGAGGGCACTTCCACGCGAAAGGAGCGAACCGTTGTAAATGTCATCACGAACCGGAAACTCCAACACCTCTGAGAAGCCAGCAATCGCTTCTCTGTACTCTTTATCCGTGAAGTGAATACGAGACTTAACATAGAGCAGTTGACCGCTCAGCACATCATCATCTTGGACGGCATCTAGCGCCTTTGATAAGACCATTTTTGCCGTATCTTGATCACCCGACCGAACGTAGAGATCTGCCAGTTCAGCTTGCACTTTGGCCCACTGCCCCCATTGGGGATCAATGGATTCAAACGATGCTATCGCACTTGACAAATCCCCAGTATTCTTTAAACAGAGACCGCGTTCCATTTTCGCTGAGTTAACTGGATTCGATTCAGGATAAGTTGCTATCAAACGCTGATATATCGCCTGTGCCGTCTCATAATTTCCTGCTTCAAGGTCGATACGAGCTAATTGAAGAAGCGCGTTGGGGGTAGCGGGATGGTCTGGGTAATCAGCTACCATTCGGGCATAGTCTTCTCCTGCCCGACCATCTTTTTGTAACTGCAGGGCATATCCACGAGAAAAGAAAACATCAGGGAGCAGTTCACTCTCTTCGTGAGAGCTTAAAATCTGTTCGTATATTTCCATTGCCCGAAGGAACGATTTTTGTGCTTGCTCTTCTTCATTGGCAGTAATTTGGGAACGCATAAGGGCCTGGTGACATTGACTTATACGAAAGAGTACTTTGTCTTCAGCAAAACCAATCCGAGCAGCTACATCCCCATAGGCCTCAAGAAAAATCCCATACTGTTCTGCCGCTTTTTCAAAGGCATCTTTCTCGAACAACAAGCGTGCAATCGTAAGTTGTGTTCTAGCCTGAAAGCGTTTGTCCTCTACATTTTCAATCGCACTTTGGTAAGCGATAAGTGCTGCATCAATTCCGCGCTCTCGGTTTACTAATTCAGCAGAACGTATGTAGGCATTTTGCACCAATGCCGATTCCGTGGGATACTTTTCCGGAACGATGGCGTAAGCAGCCAAAGCTTTGTCTATCTCTCCCCGCTGGGCGAATATATCCCCTCGCTTGAGTTGAGCCTTCGCCACCAATTCTCGAGATGTCTCTTCAACTAATCCCTTGAGTTTCAAACTCGCCATCTCGATAAGTTCTTTCTCAGACATAGCCGAGAAGTCGTAGCGACGAATAAGGCGATCTAAGTAGTTTAACGACTGATCGTACTCCTCCAACGTCCCATAAGATTCAGCAATTTGGAAATAGGAACGGTCCGCATGCGATCCACGGGGAGAGAGCGTGATTACCTGCTTAAAATTATCTATTGCCTGTTCAAACTGCTCCAACTCATAATAAGACCACCCGATGTTATAATGAGCAGCTGTCTCATAAACGCTATTGGGAAAACGCTTCAACAACCGTTCGCCTTCAACAATGACCTGTTCATACTGTTTCAGCTTGTAATTTGTTTCCAGTGTTTGAAATTGGGCCATTACGCGAGTTCGCTCGTCGATCGCTTCACCCGTGCTAATTTCGGCAAAATAGGAAAGACTGGTCTTAAATTCGTCCAGCGCTTCTTCATAACGCTGATCGGCCTGTTCATCTTTACCTTCAGCACGCAAGAAGCCGGATCGTCGCAGTTTGTCTTGTCCCAGTTTATTGTGGGTATTTCCCAATTGGTACGTAGCAGCAACCCGAACAGGAAGAATAAATTCATCGAGCGTAACGGTTACTTCATCAACATCGATCGTGATGTTGTTTTTAGTAGCCAACACTGCTTCAAAATGGGGTAAAGCCTTCTCATAGTCGCCCAGTGCATACAGTTTTTGGCCGAACCCAAAGCGATCTTGAAGTTCTTGCGGGGAAAAATAACGCGTACTCAACCCCACAACACCGCCCATCAAGGCTACTACGAGAAGATTCACAAAAAGCATTATCCAATCCTCACATCGTTAAGCATAAGGTGGTAATACCACTTAGAAACCAGCTAATACGTCAAAGAACAACGTCGAACTATTGCGATTTAAAGCTGCATTCGACTCATCGTCATATTCTCGGCGAGTAGTCTCCCACCCAATTTGAGTCGACAAGGCAAATCCGTAATAGTCAGAACGATTTGTCAGCATAAATACGGTGGTCCACTGTTTGAAATCTTTGCTGCTATCTACCCTATCCATCGACGTATAGCGCAAGAATGGCAGTCCCTGAAAACCCAACTGCAAATAGGACTTATTCGTCAAATCTAACCGACTGCGCAGGATCGGGGTAAAAATTGAGAATGAGCGAGTGCTCCCTTTACCCGTTTCCCGATCGAGCTTTTGCGAATGCTCACGCAACAGCAAGTGTTTGAACATTGGCTTGACAGTGACGTTGCCCGCTCGAATCGTATAATCCACTTTGTTAACCATGGTGATGAGTGAACGAACATCCTCATCCTGTGCGGAGCCATCTTCGAATTCGGCCTCGGCCTGACTGTTTCTGACCCACTGCAGATTATTGACCAAATTGAAATCTATTATTGGTGCGGTTCGCGCCTCAATAAAAAGCGTGTTAACAAGGCTATTGCGCATTAGGAGCGGGTCGCGGTCGGGTGGCAATAACTGTGAATTGAGGTCGCGTTCCTCAATCTGTCTGGGCGTGATATGCGGATAAGGCGAGTCTATGCGTTGTGCACTGCGGTCACGCCAGATATAAACGTCATCTCGAATATCATCTTCGACTTTTTTGATGTCATCATTGATCTTGATTCGTCCAAAATACGGCGAATTAATGGAATACTCATACCGAGCATAAACCGCTTTAGCCTTGCCCCTACCGGCCACTTCTTTGGTGTCGTAATACCCTATAGATAGCGTGTTCCCCAAGAAACCCAAACCATCCTTGCGCGAGAAGAAGTGGATCCCGCGCCGGTCTCTCCGATAAGGGTAATCAGGCAGTCCATCGTTTTCGCGAAAATCAACGACTCCATTGTTATTGAAGTCAAGGCCGTAAATGAAATCAGGGGGATCAGCGTCGTAAAAGATGATGGGTTCGGTCCAATCGGCGATACCATTTAAGTTCTGGTCTGTATCGGGAACCAAGTCTTGGTTTTCATCCAGCCCGGGAAAGACACCCGAATCTTGTCGGTCAGCACTAGGTAATTCCACAATGAGTTCGTCTGGCCACTGATCATTGTCATCATTGTCGGTCATTACGAACATTTCCTGCATCTGAGAACCAGTCTGGGCGACGTCGGTAAAGAATGGAACGCCTCCGCGTATGCTGTCGTAATTCCCACCATAATCAGGGTCAAGCTGAAATAACTCGACACCTATAGAAAGGGATTCATAGCGCTTAACTGCATTAACAAAGTATCCAAGTGTACGCTTGTGAAAACGCTTCCCGGCATTGTTCCCCACTGGGTAGATAAAGTATTGTGGGTTAGTTACAAACTCACCTTTAACATCAAAACCAGCCAAAGTAAGATGGCCATTCAAGCCAAAAAGAGCCTGTCCGGTCGGAATTCCATAGTCAAAACTCACCACGCGTCGGTTGTTAAAGTCTGTCGCCCTGGACTCAGAGCGAACCACAGTGTAAGCGACATCCTCTGGATTCTCTAGATTCCACTTAAATTGTTGAAATGGGTTCAACTGACTCGTAGAGGGATTTGGAGCAACGGGCCACTGCTTAAATATATCTTCACCCGAATCGTATGCCTCTGCCGGGCTCAAAAGTGCGTCATCACCTTTAAGGCCAGTAAATGGGTTTACGTAGCTACGATCTCCCGGTACGTACTCTTTTTCGAGGTTCTTTTCGTACGCTTTCTCATCAAAAAAGAGGTGTTTCTGCTTAACTGAGATCCTATAATCCCCCGCAACATCTGCTAAAAACCGAACAGATTTTACCGTTAGTCCATTTTGGACAACACCAGGATCATCCGCGTAATCGGTAGCTGTCGGCAAGACGAGTTCAGGCATCCTGAATGTGTAGAAGACGCGTTGTCCCTCCCCGCTGACCAAACGCCCACCCTCTGCATTCAGCCCTCCGCCTTCAACTGTCGGCCTCAAACTCGGGTCATAATCGGGGTCCCCCTCTACGCTGCTAAAACGAATGGTCTGCCCCATAGATTCGGCCTGTATCTCAATGCCAACATCATAAACCATGGCACCGACCTGGTTGGCGAGAGGCGAGTCGTCTTCCACTATGACAGTTATGAAAGCCGGAGCCAGCATGCTGTAAGGCGTGTCACCTCTGACAAAGGCTCCCTTGTCGTTAAAGGTATCCAGCATATGCTGGTTAAAATAGGTAGCTCCCAACGTCAGGATATTACCCAACTGGGTTTCCCAATGTCCCCCAAATGTCAGTACAGAGGACCGTTCCTTACCGCCTTGGAAAGTTGAGAACTTGGGGTTAGGCGACTGCGTAGCTTGTGTTCCACCCTGACTAAGGAGAAGAGTGAAGCGGTTATCTGCTGAGGCGCCATCCATTCGGATACCATAGTATCTGGGCGAATGAAACGTTAAATCGGTCAGCTTCGTGCGGATGTCTTCACCAACCGTCATTCCGAAATCCCAGCCACGATACGTGTCGTTCATAACAATCAGGTTGTTAAACCACCCTAAATACTGCTCAGAACGCGTGCTGATTTCGCTAAAGCCCGGTCGCTGTAGTTCCCAAGTGAAGGTCCGGTGTCCCCTCATTTGGAAATTGCCGAGACGGTCGTAGCGATTGCGCGCACTGATCAGTTCGGGATACGGTTCGTACTCGGTGCGACCGTAGTTCAAATACCCTTCCGTCGATCCCAAGTTGAGGAAATCGCGCTGACGTAAATGCGTCTGCGCAGACACAGAATCCCCCAGTATGAGTAGGACACACGCGATCCAGAGCATACCCGCTCTGCATCGGTGACCGTAGCCGCGATCCTCCATATCCGAGCCCTCTTCAGAAAGTTTTAATTTTGGCTTCATTTTCATGGATATTCGCCTCCGCTCAGCGAATCCTTTTTGCGTTTTACTTGCGTATCAATCAACTACCAAACGTAGCCGACACCAAATCGGTGCTGCGCCCCGAACTTGCCTAGGTCGTATGAATGGGAAAATGCATAATCAAACCGCAGATTTCGCCACTCATAACCCAGACCAGCATGCCCCGTGCGATTCACCGTTTCCGCGACATACAACCGCCCCCCTAAGCGAACCATGAGATCATCGCGCAATTCAGATTCATATCCGGCGCGCAACTCCCAGCGATCCGCTTCTAGGCGCCAATCGACATTACCTACACGACCATTTCCCATTACTTGCATTCCGACTGTAATGGATCTGGGACGCTGCCCAGTGCGTCGACCTGCGTTCCGAAGACTGGAGCCGATATTGGCCAAGACCCCCGAAAAACGCACATACGTCTTTCTTGTTAACCAGCCGGCTTCGTAAATAAACCCGACATTACCAACCCAATGATGCCTTGCCAAGCGCCCAGCATCCCAACCGTTACGCTGGACTTGTGCCCCGAGAGCAAACCGTGGACTAAGCACGCGAGAGCCCCCCACAAGCAATCCTTTTTCATCCCAACCTTGGGCACGCAGCGTCACGTATCCAACTTGCACTGTCCCCCATCTACTCACCCATGCCCCGCTGACCGAGTGCACGCTCGGACTCTCTTCCAACCCAGACCAGAGCGTTCCGTGCGTCGAAGAGACGCTGGAAGTGCCGATCCTAGCGGAAGGTGCAGGGTTAAACCAAACACTCTCTACCGACTCAACCGAAGTGCTTAAAGCCCCTGCCAAAGCCGATGAATAAGCCCCTCCTCCACCAACTTCAAACGCGGCAAAAGTTGGTTGAACGGCACACCAAACTAAAATCCAACTTATGCTCCATGCCCTAATACGCGACAACGCATGTTCCCCGTCGCCGGCCTTTATCCCCACTACCCCGTACTTCCACCTCGTATAAATAGAGACCTGGATCGACCGTCTGGCCTCCTTCACTTTTCCCATCCCATCGAATTGTATACTTGCGAGCGCTTCCATTTTGGCGAACGCTCCGAACCCGATTACCGCTGAGATCGTATAGCGAAAGGACTACATCGGTCGGATTATTCAGATTTGACACAACGAAGCTGAACTCCAACACATCTTTCTCATAGGGCGAAAAAGGGCGCTGCGAAAGTTCGACAGTGCTCAGCAATTGCCCTGGCTGCCCATCGGCCTTTACACTCCAGCTTCCCGCAGTTTTTTTCAGACCATTTTGCCAATTGAGGTAGCCATCGGAAGTTTCTTGTAAAGAATTACCTACTCGAAAACCAATCTCATAAGACTCATTCAAGAACAGCACTTGACCCACAATCTGCACCACGGCATCCCTATCGACCGTATTAAACGGTTTCAGGTAAATCTCCGTTTGAGCCTCTTCGTCGCTTGACGAGAACGAAAAGTCCCTGCCTTCCTCAAAGCTCACGCCATCGATTAGGATATGTTCAACATCCATAGCTGCCCCATCAAGGACGATCCGGTCAATGCCATAATTGCCATCATTAACCTCTACTTCAATCGAATAGGTCACTTCTGTATTTTTCCCCTTATCGACCAAATTGGGCAACACAGATCCAATTGCACTAGCTGCAACCAAGGTCCGATCGTACTCGACCTCAAGTTGTTGCCAACGAGGCGTGGCGAAGGGATTTGCGGTTGTAAATTCGCCCAAAATCTCTATGCCAATATTCGGTTCAGCGCCACCAAAAAGACCATTTTGATCCATCGGATATAGAGTGATCCAGTCTCGGGTGTCATCTCGGTCTTTTGCGTAGAGCATAAAGGCGGTCTCATCAGATACTTCTGCCTGCCAACGAACGCGGCCCACATTTACAGGCTCTTCAAAAGACCACTTAAGCACTGCGCTGCCCTCATGTTCGAATCCTTCGGCATACACTTCAATATCACCTAAAGCAACCCAATTGCTTCGATCTTGCCGGGTGATGGTAAATCGCACATGCTGCCCAACCCTTGAGACAGTTTCTTTTTCGCTTAAGACGCGCCAAGTTGAATCCAACTCCGTGTCGATAAGCAGGTTAAAATTATTCCGCTCTTCAGCCAATAATCGCCAAATGTCTACTTCGTTGGCCAATGCAGCTTCCACTCTATACCCCCGCACATAGTACTCAGGCTGGTTTAAAGCCGTTTGCCCTGGCCTCATTCTAACGCGAGTAATGGCCCTGTTACGGCCTAAATCAATCGTAAAATACCGTCCAAAAACATTGGGCGTATTAGAAATCCACTCGCTAGCAACCAGAGATATTTCTCCATCTGTCAGGGGCACTCGCTGACCAAAATCGTTTTTTGCCACTTCCCCCAAAGCCACGTTCCTATCGGGCGGTAGCGAGTCGAGTTCAAGGCCCACATCACTAGTCAGACGAACATGATCTGTTATCAACAGTGCCGCGTCATCTTCATTCCAAAGCCAATCAGCCACTTGGCTTTGCCCCCCTACTTTCCCAGGCAATACAATGAAAGCCATCAAAAAAATCAGTAAAAACAACGTACTCAACGCGTTTAAAAAAGCGTTTTTTGAGTCAATAACGTCGAGATAAAAACAGCGATAGCCTCTTCCAACTCCTTGGAGTTAAACGTCATACTGATACCAGCTGTCATGGGGGGTAATGTTACTTCTTCCCCCGATTCAAGATCTTTTATTACCAACTCAACTCGTGCGCTTGTGCTATTTTGGGAAAAACGTTGTTCAACACGCTGACTCAATAAGTAGACGGACCCACTAATTTCCAGCTGAGCGGACTCATCTTCTGGCGGAACCAATTCGAACGGGTTGGGCATCTCCCGCACATTAGTCAAGCTCGTTACGCGATCAAACTCAGCAAAAATGCGAAGTTGATCCAAGCGCAGTTCTCTCAGCAAAGAACGGGTTAAATCCTCAATCCGAGAGGGTCGTGAAATTACCATGATCGCATTGCCTACCTCCGCCAGCGAATTTATTGAACGTCCCGGTGAATATTCGCTATCCCCTAGCGCGGCATTAGGATCGACTACATTTGCTTTACTAACGACGGGGAAACCTTTTACGTAAACTTTAACGCGTTCGACCGGCGGATTCTCAATACTAGTCCCTTTTAAAACCATGTATTTCAGGTTTCCACAACCTGTTACGATTCCCAATAACAAGATGCCTATGAATGAACAAGCATAACGATTCAAGGCACTCATTATTGACCCCTTTCAACAGTCACAACGCCCTGCTCAACGGTGAAATGAAAGTGGATATCCGTAAACTCAGTAGGATTACCAAATCCTGCTTCAGCACTGTCATAGGCCAAGATGAAATCATTGATCTCGAGTGTAAATGATTTCACGTCTTTGGGCAGCCTAGGAAAAGTCAACATACCAGCGTACTTGCGCCCTTTGCGCACAGGTTTTTCGCGTTGAAAAGAGGTTCGCCTCCAAATATCGTTGCGATCGGTATTTGCGTAAAATTCGACGTTGCCCTCGCGTCCTCCCCACTTCAAATAGCTGTAGTCAAAGTAGTGTGGTAGCGTTTTCCAAACGCCAACACCTTGGCTACAATAAAAATAGTTCCCGTTATCTAGTCGCAAAACAGCTTGAGTTGGATCGAGTTCCACACGTTCCCGAGTACGATTGATAACCGTAACCTCAAAGGTTGTCCAAAGCGGGGGCGTATACCCCAAGACGGGGTCTGTCCAGCCTGCAAGCGTGTAGGGACTGACTCTTGGATTAAAACGAGCATCCAACATTCTATCGTTGTAAAAACGGACTTTTAACTGCAGTCCTTCCTTGCTCCAAACAACGGTGCTATCAATGGGATCTTCATAGAAAACAGTCTCACCATCGGGCAGGATGGGAGCAGCTTCTACCGAATATTCCAAAATGGGCTGAGGTGGAATTGAGCAACCCAAAAACCCAATGACTAGCAGAATCCCACCTGTTATGTTGGTTATTGTATGCATCGCTTAAAAGGGCGTTATGACTTCGACAAAGAATGTGCCACGCTTAAAGTCTCGGTCTTTCAAGCGAGTATGCTCTCTGTCGGAGAGCAAATAGCCGAAGAAGAAATCGTTTTCAAAACCGAAATATTCCGAACGCATTTTATACATAAAAGCGTAGTCTGTCTGACTATATGTTTCGTCTTTGTTAATCCTCTCCCAATGCTTAGAGGGTAGAAATGGCATGCCCTGTGCCGCAAGAACAAACCGAGTTTTCGGCGTCAGAGAGTATTCTCCCATGAGAATGGGAATAAAGTCGGAGGCTGAGGTCCTTGGATCGTCTTCACTCTCAACATTTTCGTAGATAAGGCGGTGTTTAAACTTTGCAGAGATCGCAAGGGAATTATACATCCACGTCTTGTCAATATTATTGATGATAATAATGCGGGAACGGACATCTTCAGGTTGCAACAGGCCTTCTTCTTCGACTTCTAAGGGTATTTCCGCCATACTATTACGCGTCCACAAAAAGGCGTTACGCACGTTGATATTTGCAAACTTTAGGTAGCGAAAATCGAAATAGACTGTATTGACCCAACTATCTCTCATAAGGAGTGGGTCCGGCGTTGCAGGCCGATACCGTCCTGCGACTCCCGGATGATTATCCGGCTTATTCAACCAGGGAATGACGTCGTCGTCGTTGGGAGGAATGATATAGACATAACTATCATCCCGTATGTTGTCCTGAACCATTTTGGAATCAAAGTTAAATTGCAAACTACCGACACCATCCCGCTCTTTGGCCAGTGCATACCGTAAATACAAACTCTTAGCCTCAGTGCCTCCAGCAATTTCTTGGGACTTATAATACCCGGCGGTAAAAGAGTCCCCCCATTTCCCTAACTTATCAAGTAGGAGAAAAAAGTGTTGACCCTTTTGATCGCGACGATAGGGATAGTCAGGCAGGTCGTCGTTCTCCCGAAAGTCCGGCATGCCGTTATTATTAAAGTCGATACCATAAACAAACTCGGGCGGATCAGCATCATAAGCGAGGAATGGCTCTTCCCAATCGGGAATAAAGTTCTCATTTCGATCGACATCAGGAATATTATCGAGATTCTCATCTAACCCAGGATAAACTGAGGCATTTGGCCACCCCGGGTAGGATAAGCGGCCAGGAGAGGCCGTATCCTCAACAAAATCATCCGGCCATTGGTCATCGTCATCGTTATCCTCGACAATTCCATATTCCTGTGTATCAGATTTTACTCTTGATCCAGCCTTGTCTTGATAGTCAATATGAAAGGCCATTCCCCCACGCTGACTATCGTATCCTCCGCTGTAGTTTGGATCCAAACGGAAAATCTCAGCGCCCAGTTGAGCGCCTAAACGATTCGCGAAAGAGAGATCTTTTTTAACGTTGAGCCAATAGGCCCACGCCTTGTCCGTTCTTCGCTTGCCGTCATTATTTCCCACTGGGTACATGTAGTTCTGATTGTTTCGAACTAACTCACCACTAAATTTCAACCCTACCAGATTAGCTTGGGCATCAAAGGAAAATAAACTCTGCCCTGTGGGTATACCATGATCGAACTGAACAATTCGGCGGTTCGAACCATTTTTCCCTAAGCCTTCCGAACGAGCAACGGTATAGTAAGGCTCTTCTCCCTCTCCAATATCCCATTTGAACGGCCGCCGAGTCCCTGCTTCAGTGCTGACGAAATCATCAGGCCAAACACGCTCTTCTAAGTCCAACTCACCTGAACGACTCAGACCTGGGAAGTCATAAACTTGGCGAACACCGATTTTATAATCATCTGAAACGTCCGCATGAAAACGGGCAGAAAGAGCTGTTACATCATTGGGAATAGTGAATTCATAAACAACCACCTCAACCCCTACAGCCTCTCGAGCATCTCCCCCGAGCGGAAGGCCTCCTATAACTACGGGCTCTAGACGTGGGTCATAGAATTCACCTTCCATACTTGAGAGTCGGATAGGACCCTCTTCCCGAGTACCTTCAACGATGATATGGACGCCGTACACTTTAGCGTTATGCCGCGATTCATCGGGGGAGTCATCAGCAATAAAAACGCGTATGACCTTAGGACCCAGCATTTCATAGGGCAAATCCCCTTTGAGAGGACTGCTAGTGCCTGAACCGGGCTGATTCATGATCTGATTGAGGAGCGTTGTGCCAAACTGAGCGTAGCGTCCAAATCTATGCTTATAGTGAAAACCATACATCATTACAGGGTTTGGATCCGGCGTTTCACCACCAACAGAAGCCCATTCCGAAAACAGCCCTCCAGGCCTTGTCCGTCCGCGATTTAACAGAATCGTTGCACGATCCTTTCCAAACTTATTATCGAAATCAAGTCTGGCTACGGAAAGATGGCTCTGAGCAAGCGTTAAGGGGGTAAAATGGCTCCTCACTCTTTGCCCAACGGTAGCTGTCCAGTGAAGATCTTTGTAGTTGTAATGACCAATGCGTAGAGTTGCATCGGTATAGCCAGCGGGAGCTCCCCACGGAGAAGGCGATCGGTGGTCTATGTAACTGCGACCTAAACCATTGTCGTCGCTACGAGTTTCTTCCCAGGAGAAAAGCCGTAAATAAGCGCTACCGGGGTTTGTCGGCCCACTCGGAGATCCCATGTAGTTGCCCATGCGGTCCCAGCGCGTATTGCGGAACTTCCATGGACGCCCCTTGGGTTGAAACCAAGGGATTAATTCTCTCTGTGAGAGAATAAAACGCTCTTCAGCATAATTTAGATAGGGTACTGCATCACCGGTTGCCAAAAAAAGACGCCTCGCACCGCGCTCGTAGCGATCCCGAGGGCCACGGACAAAGTCAGGCCGGTGCAGCCACTCCGGTTCTGCAAGTACGCCAGGCGCATCGCGATAATAGGGCAAAGGCCCCTGTGATTCGGGATGTCGCTGGCCACTAACTCCTTCGACAAGCGTTAAAGAAGACACCAACGCAAGTTGCCAGATCGTATTGAAAAAGCCGTTCGTCTTACTGGGCGTTCTCAACCGGCCCCCCTATCGTCCAATTATCACCTGTGCTGTATTTCTGCCAGGTGTTCACTGTTAGGTTTAGTCTACTTGACAAATGGTCACACCGGGCAATTTCTGCCCAGTGTGACCATTTGCTCAACTAAGTAGATGCTGCGAATGACAGCTTCTACTGGAACGTCGTCTTAATACGACCCCAAGAATCGCTTTCTACAGCCGTGCCACCCGAAGGACCGGCAGGCGTGTCAGAAAAGACCCAAGTGGAGTAGTTGGAGGGGTCATCAGCCCAGCCCCAACACTGCAACTGACCGCCGTAGGAATCGTCGCCATCGGGATCCGGGGGCAACCATGAGAAACCCATTTCCGTACCAACAACCGGATTCGAAGGCAGGTTGAAGCGGAGCAGGTTTTCCCAAGGAATGAACATTTCGATGACGTAGTCGGCTTCGCCGCCAAACTCGTCGCCGGCGTCACGGTAACCGTTGAGGAAGCCATCGATGAGGTCGGGATCGTTACCGTCCTCGTCAGAGCGAGCGTTCTCAACCGTACGGGCCCAAGAAACAGTGTATGGGCTCGAATCAAGGGGACGCGCTTGGAAGTTAACGATGTTGAGGGCGGTGTATTCGCCATTCAACACGGCTTCTTCCTTCTCATTCAGCAAGTCAACATAAAGAGAGAGGCTATCGCGCTCCCACCATGCCCAACCTCTATCACCACCTTCAACGTCGTGGACGTTGTCAGCTGCGGCCGTAACGACCCACAAGCCATCGTCGTCCCAAGCCTGCCAGATGCGCGAGCTAAAGTCGGCATCTGTGCGAGCGATAGCAGCATCTTCGCCATCAGACTGAACCAACTGGTTCACACTGACTTCGCTTTGCTGGGCTTCAATATCACGCCAGCCATACTCAGCGCCGTCAGCCTGCACACGCGAGGGCGAACAATCTAACTCAAGAGCACCGTTCCATTCGTCGCCATCAATGACGCCGTCAAGCACGGGAGCCTGAGTCAACTTGGGCAGATCGAATACGCGATCGCCCTGAGCAAAAGCAGCGCCGGACAAGCCGACAATAGCCGCTGCAGCTAAGCTCAATTTCCTCATGAAAAAACCTCCTTAAGAACTCAAAATCAGCAATTAGCAATTACTGACGAGTGCGCCATATGCACCCTGCATAAAGGATACACTCAAGTTGAGCGGAAAAAAATTAGTTGTGGAAAACTAATTTGACACTTGTTTTATGTCAAGAAACAAATTTGAAAAATTACCGCTATCCCGTTTTTTCCACCGAGCTACCATGAACCCCGTTTTTGAAGGTTTTTTTAGACCAGGAACATACACGGCAGATATTTGGCCCGAGAAACAGAATTTGAATAAAAAAAGAGTTACAATCCCTCAATGAGCTTCCTTGTGAACCTTAGTAAGACCTATTTCCTCCTTTTCTCAATTTTTAGCTCTCTTCCCATAGCTCATGCATCCAACACCTTCACTGTGGGAATTGCTATTTCTAAAGAAAAGAAGCCGGACGGGAGAGGGTGGCCTCATTTAGAATCTTTTTACGAGTCCTCGATTGCTACCATTCAAAAGGCGGTCTTTAGGGATTTCCAAGGCATATCTAGGTGCAGGATTGTTTCTCATTTAGCAACGCTGGATAACCGAGGACGGAGCCAATACACGCCAAGAAATGACATAGACTACCTATTACACTTGGTCCTACGTCGTGCAGACAAGTTGTTCCGCAACAGAACCATCTATTTCTCAGATCCCAACAGTGCAATCAGCTTAGGCGTTGAAGATACGCAGCCGGGTGAAACACTTGCCCTACCTGTTTTCAGCGCAGCGATTGAAGTACGGTTAATTGACCCTAAGAAAAGACGAATTCTCTGGTCAACTCTACAAGACAGTACCGTATCGCTTCCCCATTCCAATAACTACGTCTACAATGTGGATAAATATCCTGGTTATACTCCTTCAGAAGTCATCAGAGATTACGTTGCCCCGATTCTTATGCAGCGCTTTCGCAGCCCTTCTTCTCTGCGTATGTTACAGGCGGCCGACCGGTGGTACATCTCCGATGAAAAAGGAGATGCTGCAGCGGGTGGGCGCTTGCTCGCCGAAATCATCCGAAATATATTACCACAGATTGATGCACAACTTCCATTGGTTGGGAATGTCGTTTCAGAGTTGGCCCCCGATGGAAAGAACAGACCCCAGTATACTATAAATGTTGGTGCAAATCAGGGAATCGTCATAGATTTGAAGTTAGATGTTTTCAGCAAACGATTCCGGGATACGAAAGTCGGAGAATTGAAAGTAGTCTCCGTGGAAGAATCGACTGCCGTTGCTCGGCTACATAAATTAGACCGCTCCATGCAAAAAAGTGGAGGAAAGGTTTCAGTGGGCGACGAAGTGCTTTCAGAAAAACGCCCTGCGTACTATTCAAGAAGGGACCTTAAATGAGTTCGGAAATTACCCGGCGCTTTAATTCGCCGGCCAGATCATTCCGTCCGGAAATTCTTTTAAAGGAACTACACAAGTATCTGCTCATATCGGCCATCTTAGCCGTGTTGATTCATCTGTGTGCAGCGGTGATTGACCCCTTAGAAGAGGCCGTAGAGACGACCCCCCGCCCGCTTTCGACTAAATTCATAAAGCGCGAGCCTCGTTTGACAAAGCCCCTTGAATTGCGGAAGGTGCCTAAGCCGAAAAGGCAGATGATACAGCGACAAACGACCACCACAAGAGCCCGCATGGATCAAGTGAAAGCAACAGCCAGCTTTAGTACTATTTCCGCTTTGAATATGGCTGCCACGCCCTCTATGATGGTTGCTCGTACTGTGGACGTAGGGGGAGTCGACCTCGAACCTACACTTACCACTGTCGACATTACTGGATCAAGGCAGCCAGACAACAAAATCGATATGGCCTTGGACATGCTTGACGTTAATAGCATGGATACTGGACGCTATAGGGCCATGTTGGTTCAAGAACAGGGCGACCCTCAAGCGATTAAAGGCTTCATAAATTTCGCGCGCGTAGTTTCAGCCGCTGCCTTAGCATCTGGTACTGCAACTGGATCAACAAACGCCTTGCGGGCTTTAGTTAATGGTCTGAACGAATACACAGGCATTAATGCCGATTTTATCGGTAGCGTAACCTATGATGACGACCGTCTTTTAGAAATTCCCATCATTCTACCAGCCGGTGCACCGAATGAGAGCGAACTCGAGCAAATGACGAGGTACCTCCTTTCCGGTGGATTTATTTTCGGCGGTATAGGATTTGTTTCAGAAGGTTTAGAGAAATACGGCGGCCTCGTGGAAGGACGCGACTTTTGGTCAGAGCGCCTACCTGACGATCACCCCGTTTTCAGCTCCTATTTCGAGTTCAAGGGGGGTGCACCTACATCTACAAGGGGCGCGAGTTCAAATAAAAACCAGAACGCCTGGCAGTATACAACAGGCCATTTTATAAAAGGGCGCCTTGTCGGCATCAACTTCAGTTTGGGCCTGGGATACACTGAATCTGTTGAGGGCCAAGACAAACTCCGGCAGATGCAGATGGCCATTAACGTGATCGTCTATGCGCTCACCCAAGAAGGGTCCATGACGCAGCGCCTCATGCAGATGGTCAACTAACCGCCCACTTGTAAAATCGATACCCAGCTTTCCGTTAACACGGAGAGCTGGGTCGTCAAACGCGCTCAACCAACCGCATGCTCTTCCTACTATTGCTTCCATTAACGCTGTTATGGGCTAGCTGCGAAGCATTTCCAACAGATCAACTCATATCAGACCTGACGCACTCTGCCTCCGAAAAAAGGCGTAAAGCCGCCTATAGACTCGTTGACCAAGGCGAAAAAGCTGTTCCCCCTTTACTGGAGGCCATGTCCACGGGGTCAGATACGCTGCGCTATATCGGAGCCCAGGTCCTCGGACGCATAGGCTCTCCTCGCGCCCAACAGATGTTGCTCGACTTATCTCATTATGAGAATATACACGTTCAAAGAGAGGCGATTCTCTCCCTATCAAAGATCCATGTTCCCACGCTGATTGACACCGTTAAACAGATACTAAACCAGTCTCCTCAATCCGAACTCCGCGCCGCCGCCGCGGAATCCATCGCCGGCTTCCGCGATACGAGCGCCTGCGGACCGCTGATTAAAGCACTAGCAGATAGCGCAGTGCTCGTACGTCAGAGCGCCATCGCTTCCGTCAATAGGATATGGATAGATCGGTCTATAGACGGCGTCATTCAATCCATGAATGATGAAGATGAAAAGGTCCGCTTTATTGCGACACAGATCGCAGCCATACGGCGGATAGAAGCCGCCAGTAGCAAATTACGAGACGCTCTATACGATCCGAGTCCTTGGGTCCGCATTGAAGCAATTCGAGGGGTGCTCGCCCTTGCAGACACCTCTGCAGTCGACGGCCTTGTCAATATTTTAAAATACGGCGAAGAAGAGGAAGTCACTGCCGCACAAGAAGCATTACGGTCCCTAACAGGCATTGACTACGTCGTCGAATAAGCCTCCTATGAAACCCTCCGGTATCCACCTATCATTCCTTATCTGTGCTTTCTTCCTCCTCTTTGCTTGTAGCGAACCTGAGCCTCAACTCCCACAGCAGCCTCTCTCCGAGATTTACGATCAGGCGATGGGTCTAGTGGCACGCTCCGAATTAGATTCTGCTCAAACTCTTTTTGGACATATTGTCCAAAGAGACTCATCGCAGTATACCGCTCTTTTGGGGCTTGCTGAAATCCACATGCGAAAGCGCAGGGTTAAAAAAGCTATCCCCTATCTCCAACGGGCTCTGCGCGCAGATACCACGCGCGTTGATGCCCCCTTTCAGCTTGCCCAGGCCTACC
>CALDFW010000016.1 GCA_937942165.1 uncultured bacterium
AAAAAGGTGTGGGAGGTCCATATGCATGGCACTACTGCTCTGTCCCATTATGCCGTGTTCAAACGGATATAGACCCGTAAATAGAGATGTGTGCACAGGCCTAGTAGCGGTCGATGCGGAAAACAGTCCATTGTAAAAACAAAAATCACGGGTTAGCGCATCGAATCGGGGGGTGTGTATCTGCGGATTGGTACGCGATACGTAGTCGATACGCAGGCTGTCTATTGAGATGAGTAGTATGTTCATGAGATTAGGTGAGCAGGCCGCGCCCTTCGAGAGGAAAGATCTTTTCTATGACCCTCTCTCTTACGCCAACTATCTGGTCGTGGAGAACGGTCGTAGAGTCTGTGTATCCCAGCGCTAGCTCGAGGCGCTCACCAAGCGCCGGAAGGTTCCTGTCCTGTGCCACTGAGTATACTCCGTGTTCGGCAGAGAGATATTCTAAACCGATGCCCTCATGCGATAGCACGAGGGGCGGTCCGTGGTGTGCAGATAGGGTTTTGAATCCGGCATCCGTTACTAGCTGTCCGGGCCGATGGCTGGTTACGGTCGTCACGGCTCGGAGGGCAATATGGAGGTCCTCTACGTAAAATTCATCGCGATACTTTGTATCCATGAAAATGCCTCCGCCCGCCTGGACTTCTGTAACCCCTGGGATAGCAGCTGTAAACATATAAGAGCCGGTTCCTCCAGCGCTAATAATATCGCAGGCTACTCCCTTGGCTTCCAGCGCATCTCGAGCTTGGAGTAAAATGCCGATGGCCTTTTTGCAGGCCGCTTCTTTTTTGTGGGCAGGTTTGATATTTAGGACGTGACCTTCGTAGCCCATAAGGCCGCGAAAGGTGAACGCGCTGTCACGGTGGATTTGCTCGGCTAGGCTGACTGTGGCCTGAAGATCCTGTAATCCCACGCGTCCCATACCCACGTCTAACTCTAAGACAAGGGGTATGTTCACGCCGTACCTGCCAGCCGCTTGGGCAGCCCAGGGAAGGACGGCCGCGTCGTCTATACTTACGATGACTTCTGCGCGGTCTAGAAGCTGCGCTAGGCGATCCCACTTACTTTGAGTCGTTAATTGGTTAGCCAAAAGAACGCGCTCAATGCCGTGTCTCACCATCATTTCAGCCTCGCTCAGTTTTGCACAGGTGATTCCAAGCGCTCCAGCGCGAAGCTGCATATGGGCGATGTCGGGTGATTTATGTGCCTTGCAATGGGGGCGCCATCCGCACCCGTGCCGTTGGCAGTATGAACTGATGTGACGAATGTTGTGTTCGAAAAGGTCCAGATCTAAGAGTAGGTGAGGGGTGTCAAGTCTGTCCTGTGAAAGGCCAATAAGATCGCTACTCATGAAGCAGTGCCCTGGCTAAAAGTCACGCTAGTGACAATAATACTTTGGGGATGTCCATTGTAGATTTTTAAAAAGGGTCCATTCATTTCGATCTCCGAATTGAAGAGGGCCATTGCTCCATCATACCGTGAGTTCCAGGTGGCCGGTACTTCCTGGAATGTATCATCCTCTACGCCAGTAAAGAGCGTGAAGGGCGGTGCTGCGGAAGGGGCTGAAACAGCGGTTGTTGCTATTTCTATCTGAATATGTGTTGAGGCTGTATCTAGGCGTAGAAAGATACTTGCACCTCGGTCTAGGGCTAAGTTGCTCAACATAGGGGGATACACTGCCGTTGGAGTCCCTGATAAAACATCCTCTTCAAGGGGGATAATTCCCCAGTGTATATATCCGATAGTGCTCATCGCGAAGCTCCTATGCGCTAGTAATGGGGTGGCCAATTACCGGGGTTGAGAAGGTCCCTATCCGCTATTTCTATGTTCTGTATGAGTTCCACGAGATCGGCAGGAAGCGGCCCTGCTTCATAAAACCGCAGATTCTGTTCTAACTCCTCAATAAGTGTCGATCCGAATAGAGTCACCCGAATCCCCTCCTGATAGGCGACGTAGCGGAGCGCTAGCTCTGCAGGTGAAAGTCCGGCATCGGCTGCAGTTCCCTTAAATATGCTCAAGGCATTAGCGAGTGGGGACATGGTTGGGGGAAGCCGTCGGTTGACAGGCTCAGAAAGTAGCCCCTGCAAAAAAATGGACCGCACTACTATGTCGATACCTGCTTCCTTCGCCTGAGGAAAGAGATCAGAGGCCGCCGAGCGGTCTAAAGCATTGTAGGGCACTTGCAGGGCTGCAAAGACGTCGGGAAAGGAGAGCGCATGGAGGGGCGCTGCTAAGCCGTAGGTGCTGGCGCCCCAGCGATCAACCCAACCGAGTTCGGAAAAATGAATCATAGCTTCAAACAGAGCTGGAAACGTAAATGCCCCTTGCTGGCTATGAAGCTTCACTAGAGGGAGCGTGTCGAACCCCAATAGATGTCGGCTCTGTTCTAATTGCTTTTTAAAATTTGGAATAAGGGAGGGGGCATCGCCCTCTGGGAGTACGGTTATTTTAGTGCAAACGACGGGTTCGAAAGGGGTTGAAGCACAGGCCTTACCCACTAACTCTTCGCTGCGCCCATAGGCCGAAGCGGTGTCTATATAGTGGATTCCTGCTTCCATTGCTCGGTGTATCAAGGCGATACAGTCCGCATCGCATGGAGGAGGCGCATTGTCTAACCCATAGGGCATACCTAGCGCGACGGTGCCTAATCCCAACTGGGAAAACTCGGCTCGACCCTTATCCCAGTCGCTATACTTCATACGCCAGAATATCCCAGAACAGCCCTTTTAACGCTGCCTGCATGGGTAGCCAAGAGCTCTTTCGCGAGGTCGGGGGGGGCGTCGCATAGGGACATGACAAGGGCTACTTTTAAATCTCCGGCAGCCTGTGAAAGCACCTGCTTTGCCTCTTCCTCCGTTGTCCCAGTTAGCGTGGAGAAAATGCGTTGGCTCCGGTCAATAAGTTTTTTATTGCTGGGTCGTAGGTCAACCATGAGGTTACCATACGTTTTACCGCAGCGGATCATAGCCCCCGTAGTAATCATATTTAAAACGAGCTTTGTCGCGGTTCCAGCTTTCATGCGCGTTGAACCCGTGAGTACCTCAGGGCCGACTTGCGGAGCAATCTGTATATCGACAGGGGGGGGCGTCTTTTGGGGGCTACAGGTAAAGAATATTGTCGAACATCCCACGGAACGGGCGTGGTCTAAGCCGCCCAAGACGTAGGGGGTAACCCCACTCGCTGCAATCCCCATGACGATGTCTAGGGCAGACAGACGCTGTTTTTGGAGCTGTCCTACAGCCCCCTCTAGATCATCTTCTGCGCCCTCTACGGCGCGGAAAACCGCACTCTGGCCACCTGCTATAAGTCCTTGGACTTGATCGTGGGGTGCTCGGAAGGTGGGGGGACATTCCGAGGCATCCAGTATGCCGAGTCGACCACTTGTCCCTGCCCCCAAATAGAAGAGGCGCCCACCCTTGTCAAAGGCGCTACTGACCAAATCGACGGCTTGGGCTATATGGGGGAGCTCTTCGGAGATGGCTTGTGGAACGCGTTGGTCTTCACTGTTAATGATGGCCAGCATTTCAATCGTTGAAACTTCATCGATGCGCTCACTGGCAGGATTTTGCTGTTCGGTTAATAAAGTGGCCCAGTCTGGCATGACGGCTCTTCACGGAGTTGAATGTGGAGAAGGATACCATAGAATATGGACCGAAAACTATATAGGGGCGAGTACAGAGAAAACCCCTTTGGAATTTTTTTCCTTTAGTTAAGCCAAAACAGGGACAGAAAGAGCACGGGAAGAGCGGAGATAAAAAGCGTGACGGTGCTAAGTGCGAATACAAGGCTGATTAAACGATAGATTTTTACCGGCAAATCACAAACCCAATTTATCATAGAATTATCTCCTTTGGAGGTGCTTGTTCTCCAAAAAAGCAATAAGCAGGCCACCCTTGATAGGCGACATTGTCAATC
The DNA here is from genome assembly GCA_937942165.1 of uncultured bacterium. GTDB lineage: Bacteria > Latescibacterota > UBA2968 > UBA8231 > UBA8231. The sequence continues at coordinate 3,913 of CALDFW010000016.1, forward strand.
TTTCATAGAGGGTCTATATTTGGATTTTAGGCCTGTTAAATAACAATGAACACAGTGAGATATGAATCCAGAACTTGAAAAGACATACGATCCCAAAGGCGCCGAAGAAAAGTGGTATGCTTATTGGGAAGATAAGGGCTATTTTCATGCCGATCCCAATCCCGACAAGAAGCCCTATTGTATCACTATACCCCCTCCCAACGTCACGGGAGAGCTGCATATGGGGCATGCGATACAGCATGCGATTCACGATCTGGTAGTCCGCTGGAAGCGTATGCAGGGATACGAAACGCTCTGTCTGCCGGGTACGGATCACGCCGGAATTGCAACGCAGATGAAGGTGGAGCAGCAGCTGGCAGCCGACGAGGGGTTGAATCGCTACGATGTAGGTCGAGAGGCGCTGCTTGAGAAAATACATGCCTGGCGCGATAAATACGGTGATGCGATATACCACCAGCTGCGTAAGTTGGGCTCTAGTTACGATTGGCGACGTGCCCGTTTTACCCTGGATGAAGGGTATGTAGAAGCTGTCCTTCAAGCTTTTGAGCGCTTTGGGGACCAGGGATGGATTTATAGGGGGCGCCGCATGATTAACTGGTGTCCCGAATGTCGGACGGTGATCTCAGATTTAGAAACCGAAGAACGCGACCTACACGGACACCTTTGGCACATTCGCTATCCCGGGTTGGAGGGGGGGCCAGACGTTGTCGTCGCAACCACGCGTCCGGAGACGATGTTAGGTGATACTGGGGTTGCGGTACACCCCTCGGACAAGCGGTGGTCAGAGGCGGTTGGTCAGCGGGTTGTGGTGCCTCTCGTCGATCGGGCCATTCCCATTGTCCCAGATGAATACGCCGATCCTGAAATGGGCAGCGGAGCCGTTAAAGTTACGCCCTGTCACGATCCCAACGACTACGCAATTGGGGAGCGTCACGATCTTGAACAGATACAGGTTATTGGGTTTGATGGGATCATGACAGAAGAGGCTGGTCGCTTTGCAGGGTTGGATAGATATGCCTGCCGCAAGCTGCTTATTGCCGAATTGGATGAAGCGGGCTTGCTCGTCGAAGTGGCAGATCATCCGCACGCCGTTCCACATCACGACAAGTGTGGTACGGTTATCGAACCGTTGCCCATGGAGCAGTGGTTCATGAATATGGAAGCGCTTGCGCAGAAGACGCGTTCCATATTGACTTCTGGGCAAATTTCATACGTCCCAGATCGGTTTAATGCTTATGCCATCGAATGGTTGGATAATATTCGCGATTGGGCGCTATCGAGGCAGATATGGTGGGGGCATCGCATTCCGGCGTGGTACTGTTTGGAATGTAGCCGCGATGGACTTATTCCGATGGGGGGACTCGAACCGGAAAAGGCCTTTGCCGAGGGGAGTTTTCGGGTTTCCGTGGCGGATGGTGCGAAGCCTCACGTGCGCGTGCAGAAGCCGGAGGCGTGTCCTGACTGTGGGGGCCGAGCTTGGGTACAAGATCCCGATGTTCTCGACACGTGGTTCTCTTCTGCTCTTTGGCCCTTTGCCACGCTAGGTTGGCCTGAAAAAACCGAATCCCTATCCTATTTTTACCCGACCGACCTTATGATAACAGGGCGCGATATCCTCTACCTTTGGGTGTTGCGCATGGTCATGACCTCTATCGAGTGTCGGGATGAGATTCCCTTTAAAACAGTACTCGTTCATCCAACAATTCTCACCAAAGATGGTCGGCGGATGAGCAAGAGTTTAGGCACTGGTTTAAATCCGCTAGATCTGGTCGATCTCTACGGGGCTGATGCCACGCGCTTCAGCCTATTGGCACAGGCCGGTGCAGTGCAAGACGTGCGTTTTGATGCTGAGGTCAAGGACAACGTCGTGCAATCGTCTGCAAGCGCGGAAATGGGTCGAAACTTCGGAAATAAAGTTTGGAACGCCGCTCGTTTCGTGACCATGAATATGGAAGGCTACGTTCCGGGAGTTGCTGAACGAGGGTGCGATGAGTTAGCCGATCGATGGATTTGGAGTCGACTCGCTCAAACTATTGCAGAGGTTAACAGCCGAATGGAGGCCTATCGCTTTAGCGATGTCATCCGCGCTTTATACGATTTCTTATGGCGAGATTACTGTGATTGGTATCTCGAATTAGCTAAGGGGCGTTTGCAGGCTGAACAGCCGGAACTGCGCCAACCGGTTCAGAGGAACCTCGTTGAAATACTTGAGACCGCCCTGAGATTGCTCCATCCCGTAATGCCTTTTATGACCGAATCCCTTTGGCAGGCCTTACCCAAGGTGGATAACTCGGCTGAAAGCATTGTCGTTTCCTCTTGGCCAGAAACTCTGGATGGGCTCATCGACACAGAGGCTGAGCGCAATATGGATCGGGTGCAGGAAATCGTGACCGCAGTGCGCACGATTCGCTCAGAAATGAACGTGCCACCAGCAACGCGAATACCCGTAATATTATCTCTTCCCAACGAAAATGGAATAGGGGAATTCGAAGCCATTGCTCCTTTGGTAAAAGGGCTTGTTCGCGCAAGCGAAACTACGGTTGGAGTCTCGTTGGACCCTCCACCTGCTTCGGGTAGTGCCGTGGTGGGCACGCTGGAGATTTTTGTTCCCTTAGAGGGTATTATAGATCTTGAGGTGGAGCGGGCTCGGTTGGAAAAAGAAGTTGCTAAGTTTGAAAAGCTTGTAAAGAGTATGAATGGAAAGCTGTCGAATGAAAAGTTTATCGCTAACGCTCCTGCTGATGTTGTAGAGAAAGAGCGAGGCCGGTTGGTTGAGTATGGAGATACTTTAGAAAGTTTGCGCGATAGCCTTCGTCGTATTTCTTAATCAGATAAAGCGGATTCTGTGGGGAGGGCGAGGGTGTTACTACTCTCGCCCTTCTTTTATGTAACGGAAAGAAAGGGATTCTCCGGCGGAATGGCATACGATTATTACACTGTATGGGCACTGGCAGCCGAACTGAGAGAAGCCTTGCTCGGTCGGGCTATTTCAGCCGCGAATACGCGAGGAGAAGTGCTTTTCATACAGAGTGAAAGCTGTGCTCTTTTAGCAGAGTGCCGTCGCGAGGGGACGCTGCGACTGCTCAGCGGGGAGCGAAAACAGGCACCCGTCGCTCAAGGCGAAGGCGCCGAACGCTATTTGGCTGGGGCGCGCATCATAGATGTGTGCGTTTCGGGACGGGATCGGGTGATTCACATCAGGTTAGAGCGCGAAAATCAGCGTGGTGATCGATCGTATGGTGCACTCTTTTTCGAGCTTTTAAACAACCGAGTCGCCTGTGCTTTGACCAGCGATCGGACGGGAGAAATCCTCGGGGCTTGGGGTGGCCAAGAGAGAATACGGGCAGGTCAGGTGTATGTGGCGCCAAGGGGATCTAACCGCTTTCTCCCAGGAGTCGATGCAGAAAGCGCATTTATTGAAAACGTCTCTGGTTCGGATCTGGCTAAGCTTGGCGAAACTTGTCGCCGCTTATTGGTGGGGTTGGATCGTCAACAGATGGAAGAGGTATTCTATCGATCCGGATTAGAGCCAGAAATGGAATGTAATAAAGCAAATTTACGTGCTATATGGGGGGCGGGCGAGTCCATGTTTCAAGAGGCTCAAGAATGCGTGGGATACGCCTACTTCCTGAAAAGCAGATGGCATTTCTCCGGGGTGTTACCCCGGCGGTTATTCCAGGGGGAACCTATAGAAAAAGCTGCTTCTATCAGCGCTGCTGTGAGTTATACTACAAGGGAAAATGGCCAAGCCGAACGTGCGCGCCGTCAACGGGAAAGGCTTCACCAGCTCCTCAGAAGAGAGTTAAAGAGCAGTAGAAAAAAGCTCACGGCGATGAGGGCGGACTTAAAAGAAGCCGAAAAGGCTTCTGAATGGGAGCGGAAAGGGCATATTATTCTAGCGCAGACAGATACCATTCCAATTGCTTGTGAGGAGATCGAGTTACAGGATGTTTTTGATCCGGCGGGTATTCGCACTTGTCTGGTAAAGCTTAACCCCCAGCTACCAGCGGCAGAAAACGCAGCTAATTTTTTAAAAAAGGCGCAAAAACTACAGCGCAGAGAACAGCTCTTACCGCAGCGAATTGAGCGGGAGGAGCTTTTTGAAGAAGAGCTAGCGGAACGAGAATCCCGCCTAGCAGACACCACAGATGAAGAAGCACGCGAAATAGAGGAATGGTTGGAGGATAGAGGGATCAAAAGTACGAAGTCGGGTGGAATGCCGCCGAGAAATGGGAAGCGGCAGGATGGACCGAATGCTCATCCCAGGCAATATATTACGAGGGATGGGTGGACTGTGCTGGCAGGCCGGAACAACAAGGAAAATGATATTTTGACTCACAAGATGGCCGCACAGAATGATATTTGGTTCCACGCCCACGGGTATCCAGGTTCGCATGTCATATTGCGTAGGGATGGGAGAAAAGAAGAGCCCAGCAAGCAGTCTATAGAGGATGCAGCGGGTGTGGCAGCCTTTTGGAGCAAAGGGAAGTCTGCCAAAAAAGTTTCCGTGGTCTACACGCTCGCCAAATATGTGAGTAAGCCCAAGGGGGGCGCGCCAGGCCAGGCCATTATGAAGAGAGAAAAAACAATTATCGTCGAGCCTAATGTATTGTCGACTCCCAAGAGCAGCGCATAAATTACAATATGTAAATAGGATAAGCAGATGCCATTAGACATAGGATTAATTGGACTGCCCAACGTCGGTAAGTCAACTCTATTTAACGCACTGACTAAAGGGCATGCCGAGGCGGCAAACTACGCATTTTGCACGGTTGATCCGAATGTTGGGATCGTAGAAGTAACCGATGATAGGCTAAAAAAACTGGAAATGCTGGTTAGTCCCAAAAGCTGCGTTGGAGCATCAATTCGATTTGTTGATATAGCAGGTTTAGTTCGAGGTGCTCATCAGGGTGAGGGCTTGGGTAATCAGTTTCTCGGCCATATTCGTGAAGCGGATGCTTTGATTCACGTCGTGCGCTGTTTCGAACACGGCGAAATAACGCATGTAGATGGAAGTGTAGATCCGATAAGAGATATTGAAACGCTTGAGACTGAGTTGTTTTTGGCCGATTTAGCTGTCTTGGAAAGAGCGGTTGAACATCTTGGAAAGGTCGTGCGTTCGAATCCGCGGTCAACTCAAAAACTAGAATTGGCAACCGTGGAGAAAGCCCGAGAAACAATCAACCGGGGGCACTCCTTGCGTTCGCTTTCTCTAACGAAAGAAGAGCGAGATGCGCTTAAGGGACACCAACTCTTAACCATCAAACCCATGCTATTATTGGCTAATATGAGTGAAGGGCATGATTCTGAGGGGGATACCCATTATCATAACCTCAAGAGTCATTTTGGCGAAGATCATGTCGTTCCAGTGGCCGTTGGAATGGAATCGGAACTAAATGATTTAGAGGAAGAAGATCGACAGCTTTTTTTAGAAGAGTTGGGTGATTTAGCTGGCGGGGTAGATCGCGTTGTTCAAGGGGGATATAAATTACTCGACCTCGTTACTTTTTACACCTTGGCAAATGATAAATTACAAGCTTGGCAGTTGCCCCGAGGAATGTGTGCACCTCAAGCGGCAGGGCGAATCCATAGCGATATGGAGACGGGGTTTATCAGGGCAGAAGTAGCTAAATATACCGACTTAATTGAGGCTGGTGACTTGGTAAAGCTGCGCGAAATAGGGCAGTTGCACCTTGAGGGTAAAGAGTATGTGGTCGAAGATGGAGACGTTATACAATTTCTTTTCAAAGCGTAGGGACGTTCAATCGATTGAAAAGGATGATTCTTGACTGTCCGTCTGCTCACCTCTATTATAGCCGCTGATTCTACACAGAAAGCTTAAATGGGAAGCCCCTCAATGAAGGATGCGCTTGGATTTATAGAAACAAGAGGTTGGGTCACTATGGTGGAGGCAATCGATGCCATGACTAAAACGGCTCAGGTCGAGTTTCTCGGGTGGCAGCAGGTGGGAGGAGGATTGGTTACTGGGGTGGTGCGGGGTGATGTAGCTTCCGTGCAGGCAGCAGTAACGGTGGGAGTACAGGCTGCTGAGGGCCTAGGCGAGGTGGTGGCTGCTCATATTATTCCCAAGCCTCACCGAGGGTTGCTATCTATTTTGCCCTTGCAGAAAAATCCTACCTCATGATAAACCAGTGATATTCGAATTCTTTTGTCTCTAGCCAACCACAGATTGTTAATTGCCCTTCAATGTGTGATCGGTTTAGTGGCGACGGCTGCTCTTGTATGGTGGTTGGGGCTCGATGAACTCTACCGTACAGCTGCCCAACTTTCACCTTTTCATGTCGGTGTTGCTGCAGGTCTGTCCGTTGTTGGGATAGTTATACAAGCAGAAAAATGGCATGTCCTAATCGTTCATTTAATGCCTACGGTAACGCGAAAAAAGGCGTTGATTTCTCTATTAGCTGGCATGGGATTAGGTATGTTCACACCGGGTAGAATCGGAGAGTTGGGAAGGGGCGTGGTTTTCTCCGCCGAAAGGGGCAGTATCGCTCTGCTCGCGGCTGCCGATAGGGGGATCTCTATGGCGATAACCATTCTTTTTGGCTGTCTCGCATTTGCCATACTAAAAATGTACGCTCTCTTTTTTACTGGTTTTTTCCTGCTCTTGTTAGGTATTGGCACTATATTATTTATTCGCGATGGCAAAACGATTGGTCTGGGCAAACTCGGGGAAAGAGTCAGTGCTCTTTTTTCAATCGTGCCACAGCGTGCCTGGTTTGCTTCTTGTCTGTGGGGAAGCCTATTTAATAGTGTATTCTTCCTACAGTTCTATCTGCTTTTGAGTGGAGATGTGAGGCCCTCCTATGAAGAGGGTTTATTGGCGCCGGCCATATTTGCTGTGAAGTCACTGGTGCCCATTAGCTTTTTGGATATTGGAATTAGAGAAGGTGTTGCAGTATGGCTCTTTAGCGAGAGGGGTTTTAATCCTGTACCCGCATTTAATGCAGCACTGGGCATGTTTGTCTTAAATGTAGCAATACCAGGGGGCCTGGGGTGGTATTATGTTGGACGGGCAGCTCTCAAAACCGAACTGAATAGAATGAACAGAAAGGACGTCGAATGAACTCGGCCTATGCCTTGCGTAGGGAAATATGTGAAGTGGGGCGCCGCGTTTACCAGCGCGGATATGTGGCGGCCAATGATGGAAATATCAGCGTTCGCATGCAGGACGATAGAATCCTCTGTACGCCCACCGGTGTAAGTAAGGGATTTATTACGGAAGATATGTTAGCAATATGCGATCTGGACGGCCAACAAGTTGCAGGGACAATGCGAATTTCCTCGGAGATCCGCATGCACTTAGAAATATATAAACTTCGCCCAGATGTCTATTCTGTGGTGCACGCGCATCCTCCAACGGCTACGGGTTTTGCCGTAGCTGGTATCGAGCTAACGCAGTGTGTCTTGCCTGAGGTAATCGTTAGCTTAGGAGGGGTCCCCCTGGCAGACTATGGTACGCCCGGTGGTCCCGATATTGTTGAACCCATGAAGCCTCTTTTGAAAGACTATGATGCGATATTAATGGCGAACCACGGTGCTGTAACATTGGGTAAAGACGTAATGGATGCCCATTTCAAGATGGAAACGGTGGAGCACTTTGCAAAAATTGCGCTTGTCGCACATCAATTAGGGCAGGTAAAAACGCTTTCAGATGGGCATGTTAATGAACTTATCGATCTCCGTGAACGATTTGGGATTGTGGGGCGGCCCTCCTGTGAGCGAAGCGAGCTGCCTCTGGCAGGTGGGGGCGAGGAAAAACCAAATGAATTAGTGGAACAGATTACGCAGGAAGTCCTTAAGAAGCTGCGGTCTTAACGGAGCTAAAAAGCGTTGGACATCATCGTCGTTGGGCTTGGAGAAGTAGGAAAATACATCACCTCCGTCTTGGTGGGTGAAGGTAATAATGTGACGGTGGTTGATCGGGATCCGGCCGCATTGGCTGCAGTGGAAGAGCATATGGATGTGCTCGCTTGGCGTGGTAATGGTGCCAGTCTCCGCGCCTTGGAGGAAACGCGTGCCGCCCAGGCCGATTTGGTTATCTCTACCTCCAGCGAGGATGAAAGCAATATTCTCGCGTCTATAATGGCCAAAGAGCTTGGCGCTCGGCGCGTCATTGCGCGCGTGTCAAATCGGGAACACATGCCCAATGAACAGGGGGTGTTCTACGACTATTTTGGGGTTGATTTATTGATTAGCCCCGAGATGCTCACCGCGATAGAAATCACTAAACAGGTACGTAGCGTAGGTGCGATCATGGTGGAGAATTTTGCCGACAATCGCATCGAGATGATACAGCTGGCAATCGATGGGGATAATCCCTTGCTCGATCGCCCTCTCTACGACGTTTCGCAAGAGTTTTTGCTGGGAAAAGGAATTGGCATTGCCGGTATCCTGCGGGAAGGCGCATTGCTCATACCAAGCGGCGCTGATTCAATCCAGGCCGGTGACGAGGTATTTGTTGTTGGGCGAGGGGAAAGTATGGACGCTGTGGAGGGCCTGTTTGGTAAAACGCGAAAGCGATCGGCACACCGCGTCATGTTGGTTGGAGGGGGAGAGATCGGGTTCTCCGTTGCGCGCGAATTGGAGCGACTCAATATCGATGTTGTATTGATTGAGCGCGACGTGCGTCGCGCCGACCAATTGGCGGAGATGCTCCACGATACTACGATCCTGAACGGCGATGGAACTAACTTGCCCCTTTTAGAGGAAGAGGGCGCGGGTAATGTCGATGTGTTTATTGCGGTAAGTCCCGATGATGAAACCAACTTAATGGCGGGCTTGTTAGCCAAAAGGTTGGGGTGTAAAAAAGTAGTAGCCTTGGTTCACAGGCCTGACTACGGCCCGATCTATGAACAGCTTGGCATTGATGCTGCAATTAGTCCACGTCTTCTCGCCGCGCGCCAGATAGTAAAATACGTGCGCGAAGGAGAAGTCGCTTCCACTTCTGTGCTGGCAGATGGACGCGGTGAAATTCTCGAAATGATCGCTGCAGAAGGATGTCGAATTGTCGATAAGCCTTTGATTGATACGAATTTCCCACGTGGTGCTATGATCGGTGCTGTGGCTGGGCAATCGGGCGTGTACGTGCCAAGTGGAAGCGACGTCATCCGCCCTGGTAATACCGTCATTGTATTTACAACTTCTCAGGTTCGACCACAAGTTGAGCGGATGTTTCGCAAGCCTCTGATGGGGCGAGGTTAATAAGTGAATGGGCGGATAATCTCCCGACTTTTAGGGAATCTGCTCTTTGCACTGGGGCTTACCATGGGCCTTTGTCTGCCCGTAGCCTATTATTATGGCGAACCCCAGGCAGGGTTCGCCTTGGCTATCTCTATGGCATGCACCTGTATGTGTGGAGCTCTCTTTTTTTTGTGGGGTCGTTCTAGCGAGGATACAGTTTACCGACGAGATGCCCTGGCCGTAGTTGGTTTTGGATGGTTGTTGGTTGGACTCTTCGGTGCCTTACCCTATTATGTGGCTGACATCTTTCCCCATTATGTAGATGCTTATTTTGAAGCCGTTTCCGGGTTTACTACAACGGGCGCAACGGTTTTAACGGATATTGAATCCATACCTAAAGCGCTTCTTTTTTGGCGGATGACGAGCCATTGGCTAGGCGGGATGGGTATCATAGTGCTGTTTGTAGCTATTTTTCCGCAGATTGGCGTGGGTGCAAAGCAGCTGTTTCGCTCTGAAGTTCCGGGACCAATGACAGAGGGGCTTCGGCCAAAGATTAAAGAAACCGCCCTTGCTCTTTGGAAGATTTATGCCTGTATGACGGCATCTGCAGCCCTTCTTTTTATGCTTTTGGGGATGCACCCCTTTGATGCTATTTGCCACGCTTTTTCCACCCTTGCAACGGGGGGATATTCAACAAAAAATGCGAGTGTTGGGCACTTTGATAGTTTGGGCCTCGATGTAATAACGACGCTTTTTATGCTCCTTGCAGGAGTTAACTTCACCCTCTACTTCTTGGTGCTCAGGGGGCGTTTTAATGCTCTTTGGAGAAATGGAGAGCTACGGGTTTACTTAACTATAACGCTCGTCGTTAGTTTGTGTATCGCCATCAATATTACGGAACGGCATGATGGTTTTTTCGAGGCGATGCGCTACGCGAGTTTTCAGACACTCGCAGTTTTAACTGGAACCGGCTTTAGTACTGATAACTTTGATTCTTATCCAGCTTTTTCGAAGATGCTTCTGGTTTGTCTTATGTTTATTGGAGGCTGTGCTGGATCTACTGCTGGCGGGATGAAAATCGCTCGTATAATGGTCGTTTTTAAGGTGGCTTACCAGGAGACGTACCGCGTTTTTAGGCCTCAAGCACGGATGTCTGTGCGTATTAGTGGTAGTGTAGTTAATGAAGAAGTCGTGCGTTCTATCTTAGTATTTTTCGCTAGCTTTATTCTCCTATTTGCGCTCGGTGCAATTTTCATGGCCGCCCTGGGGTTGGATCTTATTACGGCTGCCACGTCGGTTGCGGCCTGTTTGGGGAATATTGGTCCAGGGTTGGCGCGGGTCGGGGCGATCGAGAACTACGCGCATATACCATCAGTCGGTAAGGTGTTTTTAGCCTTCTGTATGATGCTAGGACGGCTTGAACTGGGGACGCTTCTAGTCTTACTTGTCCCCGATTTTTGGAGGAGGTAGTGTTAATGGTATGGTTGTTTTACCTGCTGGGATTTCTTTGTGCTTTGGGGGTTTCTGCCCAAGAAACAGCCGAAGAGGAAGGAATGTTAGAATGGGTTCAAAAGGGCGATTTCTATCTGGAACAGGGCCGTTTACAGCTAGCCCTTGCAGAATATGAAAAGGCACTTTCAGCTGGCGCAGGTAGTGCGCCGTTTCTGAATAGAATTTCTGCCATGTATATGCAAACGGGTCAGTTTCCCGAAGCGTTAAATGCGCTTCGATCTTCTCTAAAGGAAGAGCCGGGGCAGCTGGTCTTATATTCGCGTATTGGGGAAGCCCATCTTGCGATGGGGCAACTCGATTCAGCTATCGCCTCCGTTGACTACGCTAGAAAACTCTTACCTGATAACTCTGCAGTACACAGCGCACTTGCTTTTCTTCTTTTACAGGATGAACAGCTAGATCGCGCCAAGGCACATTTGGACACCGCCCTTTCGTTAGATGGGAATAATCCAGAGGCTCATCGCCTATTGGGCTTTTATAATGCACAGGGAGATTCAATAGAAAGGGCGATCTTTCACTATGAGAAGCTGGCCGAGTTGGTGCCCGGAGATGTGGAAGGATTCAACAATATAGCGTTCCTGCATAGTCAACAGCAGCGCTACTTACCTGCTCTCGAATATTATAAGAAAGCTAAAGAGAGATCCTCTGACCCCTTTATCAAGCAAGCCATATCAGATAATATGGAAGCGGTCCGAGCTATAATAGATGGAAAAATGCGGGCTCGCTACATATTGGTTAAAACGGAAACAGCAGCCCGCGATATTCACCAGCGCCTTCATGCAGGAGAAGAATTTGCCCCTCTGGCACAGCAATTCTCACTTGCACCTAACGCTCAAGATGGAGGGGATTTAGGCTTTTTTGGCCCTGGGGAATTGCTCCCCGTATTCGAAGAGGCCGTAGTGCAGTTGGCAATAGGGGCATTGAGTGAGGTGTTGAGTATCCCAATGGGGTATGTAATAATACAGCGTTTAAACTGAGCTTATTTAGGGAGATTTAAAAACGGGCATTTTCAGTGACGCGGATTAGAAAAAATGCTGAGATTGGGGTTTTTGTTGCTCTGGCGGTTGTCTTAGGAACACTTACGCGTTTTATACAATTGCCCTTTGGGGGATCTATTAACTTAAGTCTACTGCCCATCGTTGTCTTGGCACTCAGGAGAGGCAGCCGGGTTGGTTTTTTAAGTGGCACTTTATACGGTCTTGTCGATTTTGTATTAAACCCTTTTTTCTATCATCCGGCACAGGTATTGTTGGACTATCCAATGGCCTCGGGCTGTATGGCGGCACTTAGTGGACTGGCGACGCGCTTCAAGAATTCCCGCTATTACTATTTGGCTGCTGCTATAGCAATAGCAGCAGCGGGAATCGGCAGACTCTTTTTCCACTGGCTGTCTGGCGTCCTCTTTTTTGCCTCATACGCCCCCCAGGGAGAATCTGTTTGGCTATATTCTCTGACATATAATAGTTCTTATGTTATTCCAGAGACTGTTTTATGCATCCTGTTGTCGCAGTTGCTATTGAGATATTTACCTAAATCTTCTTAGAATGCTGTCACGAATCGAAGGTAGGTGTATTGATACAAGCATAACGAGGTTCAAATCTTTTCACAGTGCATTCTTAGGGGGAAAAAAGTCCGCGATTACAAGAAACGTTTTTAATCGCACCATTTCTTGGATGGCAAGTATATGGTATTGTCGGTCATTGAGGGGCCATATATTGTGGCTTCAAATCGTTGTTATTGCGATTCTGCCTACTTTTAATAGAGGCATATATATTGCTTTTAAATAATTTACCATTAATGCCGATAAAACTAGTGCAAGGAAACTGAATCCCCAAAGGCCGTAGAAAAATGAAAAAAGAAGATTTAAATGACGTTGTCGAACGGTTGGAAGCCCTTGACTCGTTGGCTCAGCTTTTTAAAAACCTGTGGTTTGGTAAAATAAAAGACGAGATTAAAGATGAGAAGGTAAAGGCATACCTCATGGTGTTTGAGGATGCCTTCCCTGGGCTTGATCACGTGGTCTCATTTGTAACAAAGAATGCAAAAAACTTATCAGAGAGTCAGGTTTATCAGGTCAAGGAAGAATTCGAGATCTTAAGCCAATCCCTGCTCAACAGGGAGATTGCTATGGATTTGGATTTAGAAGATGATATTGACCCGGGCATCTTCGATGAAGAGAGCCTCGAAGAAGATGAAACCAGTAATATACCTTCTGAAAGAATAAATGAATTGGCTGTTGTCGATCAGGAGGCTATAGACGACATCTTCACCGATACCGAGACGGACGACTTAGAAGACCTTCTCTCCGACGACTCCGATACCGAGACGGACGACTTAGAAGACCTTCTCTCTGACGACTCCGATACCGAGACGGACGACTTAGAAGACCTTCTCTCCGACGAGGGTGATGAGGGTGATGAATTTGATATTGACGAGTTGTTGGACGCTGATGATGAGGATGGTGAAGGGGGAGAGACTGCAGATATATCAGACGAAGAAATGGCAGCGCTCTTAGATGAAGACGAACCAGTTGTAAAAAAAAAAGCCGCTCCCAAAGCAAAAAAAAAAGTGAGTGAGGCAGAAGAAGTAGAAGGCGAAATGGACCAAGTGAGTCAGGATGAAATAGACGCCTTATTCGGTTGACGCACATAGATTTATTCGAAAATCATGCCGCTAAAAAAAGCTACAATTGCTTTTTTTAGCGGCATTTCTCTTTGGGGGTATGCTTGCTGTAAGTTACTGTTTGCTATAGATTAGTACAAAGAATAGATCGACAAATAAGACCTTAAAACGAGTAGCGACATGAACTGTAATGCATGGTTTAAATGCATAGCCTGTGATGAAATATATCCTCTCACTGAGATTGTTTATACCTGCCAAAGCTGCGGTGGGTTATTGCAGGTTCAGCATGATATGAAAGCTTTGCAGGAACGTAGGGGTGAGGATTGGAAATCTCTCTTTGACCAGCGCTATATGCGTACCTCTTTTCCCTATGGTAGCGGAGTCTGGGGAAAGAAAGAAATGGTCTGCCCTCTGGTTGATGATGAAAATGTCGTTTCTATGTATGAAGGAGGCAGTAACCTCTTTTGGGCAGATCGGCTAGGTAAAGATGTTGGGGTCGAGGATCTCTGGGTTAAGCAGTGTGGGAACAGTCACACGGGGTCCTTTAAAGATCTCGGTATGACTGTATTGGTCTCTATGGTAAAACAAATGATATCTGAGGGGATCGCGATTCCGGCTGTTGCCTGCGCCTCTACGGGTGATACCTCGGCGGCTTTAGCCGCTTATTGTGCAGCAGCAGATATCCCTTCAATCGTCCTGCTTCCCAAAAATATGATCACAACCTCACAGCTCATACAGCCTATTGCCAATGGTTCTCTAACCATTTCTCTGCGGACTGACTTTGACGGTTGTATGCGCCTAGTGAAAGAAATAAGCCAACGAGAAAACATCTATCTTGCCAACTCAATGAATTCCTTGAGAATTGAAGGGCAAAAAACGGTAGCAATCGAGTTGGTGCAGCAATTTAATTGGGAAGTCCCAGACTGGATAATCATTCCCGGCGGAAACCTAGGTAATGTGAGTGCCTTGGGTAAGGGCCTGCTAGAAATGCGCGATATGGGAATGATTAACCGCCTGCCCCGCATTGCAGTGGGGCAAGCCGAGCAAGCAAACCCTTTATACCAAAGTTATAGGGACAACTTTAACTCATTTGAGCCCATACAGGCTGGGGATACGATGGCGAGTGCCATAAAGATTGGCGATCCCGTGAGCCGCGATCGGGCGATTCGCACTCTGCGCGCGTTTGATGGTGTTGTCGAACAGGCCAGCGAGAGCGAATTGGTTAATGCATGCGCTAGGGCTGACCGAACAGGGCTCTTTACCTGTCCGCATACGGGCGTTGCCCTTGTTGCACTCTTCAAGCTATTTGAACGGGGAGAGATTAAGCCTGATGATAGAGTCGTTGTAGTATCGACGGCACACGGTCTTAAGTTTCCCGATTTTAAAGTGCGTTACCACGAGGGAACTCTGGCTGAGCAGGGCATTGAAGCGCCGTATCAGAACAAACCAGTTGAAGTCGAAGCCGAATACGAAAAGGTCCGAGCAGCTATACTGAATTCAATCGAACGGCACTCGCTTTGAAGCCGTTGATTTTTCACCTCCCAAAGGGCTGAAGATATGGATAAGTCCGACCCCTCATTTGCCGACTCCTTCTTGTCTGTTCACGGCGGCGAAGATCGAAATAAATACGCCCAATCTTTGATTCCGCCAATCGCCCAAACTTCGACTTTTGTTTTTAATGGGGTGGCCGATTTTGAGGATTTTAAAGCGGGCCAGCGGGGTGGATATGAGTATGGGCGCTACGGAAATCCCACTCAAAGAGTGGCAGAGGAAAAAATAGCCGCACTTGAGGGTGCAGAAGATGCCCTTTTGTTTTCTTCCGGTATGGCGGCTGTCTGTTCCGTGCTTTTGGCGATGCTAAGGTCGGGGCAGCATATGATTGTCATGGAAGACTGCTATCGCATGACGGATAAGTTTTGCCGGAGCATGAAGAAGTTTGGCATTGAAGCCACCTTTGTTAAGGCCGGCGATATGGAAGGACTGCAAGCCGCAGTGCGTCCAGAAACGCGCCTCTTGTTCAGCGAGTCACCGACGAATCCCCATCTGCACGTCCTCGACCTAAACAGGCTTGTTTCTTTCGCCAAAGAAAACAGTTTAAAGCTGTTGATTGATAGCACGCTCGCTACACCCATAAATCAAAGGCCTATTTCCTTTGGCGTTGATCTTGTGATCCATAGTGCGACAAAATATATGGGCGGCCATAATGACCTAATGGCTGGCGTCGTATGTGGGCCTGAGTCCTTAGTCGGGGCAATCAGAGAGTTTCAAAGCGTAACTGGGGCCACGGTTGATCCCCATACGGCCTATTTGCTGATCCGTGGGTTAAAAACGATGGCTTTGCGCGTTCGGCAACAGAATGAAACCGCACTCGAACTCGCTCGGTATTTGGAAGGCAGCGAAAGAGTGCGGCGAGTATTCTACCCTGGATTGGAGAGCCACAAAGACCACACCATTGCAAGGGAACAAATGCGGGGATATGGTGGGGTTGTTAGCTTCGAGATAGACGGAAGCATTGATGAAGTAAAACAGTTTATTCAGGCGCTTAAAATTCCTCAATATGCCCCCAGCTTAGGTGGCGTCGAAACGCTTGTTCAGCACCCTGCAACGGTTTCTCACTACGATATGAGCAAAGAGGAGCGGCTTGCTGTAGGAATTACAGATGAACTAGTCCGCTATTCTGTGGGAATAGAAGAAAAAGAAGTGTTGATTAAAGATATTGAGTGCGCTCTGAGTGTCTTATAAGTAGTTTAGAAATTAAGCGTGGATAGGAGAGAGGTCCAAGGCAGGCTAGCCACCTTTGTGTAGAGGCTGCGATCACAGGTGATTGCCTGACATCGTAGATCAGCCCCCAGAGCGATAAAACCGGCAGAATAGACGCTTATATCGTGTTCGTACGCGATTTGAACGGCTCTTCGAGCGAGGGGCGCTTGGTAGGGAACAACTTGTATATGCATATACTCTAAGCTTGCTAACGCTGCATCGATATCTCCCTGAGAAAATCGATTCGCTTCTTTGAGTATATGGGCTAATTCACACAGCGTAGTGTCAAGAATTGTGATTCTAACCCGTTCCTCCTGCTGCTCTTGACGCAGTCGTAGCGCACGATCTGTATCAGCGTCGTGGTATTGTGAAAACCACCGCAGCAGTATGGAGGTGTCGAGGGCGTATTGGGTCATACTTCCTGGCGTTCAGCGCGCAACGCTTTTAAGGGGTCCCAGGGCTCTATTTCTCTGCGCAGGGCATCCTGTATTTCCATTGCGTGTCTTATTTCGGTGCGCCGCTTTTCGCGTTCTTGGTAATCTTCTCGCTGGTCAAAATAGGCCATAACTGCTAATCGAAGCAGTTTACTTCGATTAACGCCCTCTTGCTCAGCCACATGATCGATTTGACCAAGTAGATCGTCGGGGAGCATTACGTTTACTCGTGCCATAAGGGGACTCTTGGAATAGTTGTGTAGGGATCGCGCAAATTAGTAAGTGGGGTTAGGCTTGTCAAGATGTGTTTTAGACGGTTGCTTTAGGACGAATAAAAACGTTGGGACATAATCCAAGAGTGTGCTCATGAAGAACTATTTGAAAATAATATCGGGCTCTAGTAATCCAGCCTTAGCCGGGGAGATCTGTGAGTATTTAGACCTTGCACCGGGCCGAATCCAGATAGATCGCGGGCCTAACGATAATATAAAGGTGCAAATAAAAGAGAACGTCAGAGAAGACGATGTGTTTGTCGTTCAGACGTCGAGTTCGCCTGTTAACGACCACCTGACTGAACTTCTTTTGATCATAGATGCCCTCAAATATGCTTCTGCCCGTCGAATCACGGCCGTGTTGCCCTATTATCCCTACGTTCGCTCAGACAAGAAAGATGAACCAAGGATTTCTATTAGTGCCCGCCTCGTAGCTGATTTACTACAGGCCGCAGGTGCAGATAGAATTCTAACTATGACCCTTCACTCGCCGCAGATTGTTGCTTTTTCCCGGATACCTGTAGATCAACTCTGGGCTACTGGCTTAATTTGTAACTACATGCGGGGCAAAGATTTGAGTAATGCTGTGGTCGTCTCGCCAGACGTTGGTAGTGCCGATGAGGCAAGTGCCTACGCCAACCGCCTTGACCTCCCGCTGGCCATTATGGACAAGCGCCGACATGCCGACGATGAAAAGGCTGAAATTCAAAATATCATTGGTGATATAGAGGGGCGTGACGCCCTCCTATTTGATGATGAGGTGCTAACGGGAGGGTCGATGATGGAAGCTATGCGGATACTCAAGGATCGTGGTGTGAGAAGAATTCTTGCAGGATGCACCCATGGTGTTTTTTCCGGTGCAGCTATGGAGCGAATAGACCAATCTGCCGTTGAGGTTTTCGCGACTACCAATACGATACCGCTACCAAACGATAAGCCCAAAAGTAAAATTGAAGTGCTTTCGGTAGCGCGTATTTTCGGGGATGCGATAAAGGCGATCCACCACGGTGAATCGGTAAGCCGTTTAATTTAAGCCCTAAAGGAAGTATGTAAAATGCCCAGTAAATTTAGTATTATCGGCGAGCTTTGGGAATTTATGAAAGTGCGTAAAAAATGGTGGCTGGGTCCCATTTTCACGACCTTGATTTTACTGGGTTTGCTCATTGTAATGACTCAAGGATCGGCAGCAGCCCCCTTCATTTACGCTCTTTTTTAGATAAATAGCACATAGTTTATACTATGTAAATTAAAAAATGAAAAAAAGCTTATCCGCTGTAGTAAGCGGGCGTGTCCAAGGAGTAGGTTTTCGCTATTTTATATACAGAAAAGCTATGAACTTAAACGTTTTAGGGTGGGTCAGAAACCGACCAGATGGTAAGGTCGAAGCCCTGATCGAAGGCGAGGAAGTTGACTTAGAAAAGATGTTATTTGAATTGAGACAAGGGCCTTCGGGAAGCCGAGTCGACAAATGTGAGCTTGTCTGGAAGCCCTACGCTCAGTCAGTCACATCATTTAAGGTGATGCATTAGCGATGGTAGAAATAGAAAGTTTCATACGAGACATACATGATTTTCCGGAAAAGGGAATCATCTTTAAAGATATCACTCCACTGCTTGCCAATGGGCCTGCACTAGAAAAGGCCGTTTTGGCAATGGCCGAACCTCATAGAGAAGCCGGCATTGAACAAGTCGTAGGAATTGAATCAAGAGGCTTTATTTTTGGAATGGGAATTGCGCTATCCTTGGGATGTGGATTCGTACCGGTTCGAAAACCCGGTAAGCTGCCCTACGAGACGTTTTCCCAAGACTATGCTCTTGAGTATGGAGCGGATGCGGTGGAAGTTCACGTAGATGCGCTTAAGGCTGGTCAGCGGGTCATTGTTGTCGACGACGTTTTGGCAACAGGGGGGACGATGCAGGCGACCTGTCAGCTCCTAAATAGATTGAACGCTTCTATTGTCGGTGTGAGTTTCCTTATGGAACTGAGCTTCCTACAGGGCAGAGAAAAGCTGTCGTCGGTTGAATCTATAACGTCATTATTAACTTATTGAATGGAAGAATTAAATGGCAAATGAAACTCAGAAGTTAAGCAAAGAAGAGTTGCAGGAAGATGAATTCGTAGAGGGTGCCGTACGATTCGTTGAATATGTGCAGGAGAACGCTCAGGGCTTTATTGCGGGCTTAGTTGGGATTGTCGTAGTGATTTTAGGTGTAAACTACTTTATAAAAACCCAAGAGCAATCACAGGCCGATGCAGCAGCCCTACTTGGCGATATGTTGATCGCTGAACAAGCCGGTCAAAAAGAAGAAGCGATCCGGACGGGAGAGCAGCTGCAGACGGCTTACGCCGGAACAATCGCCTCCGCCCAAGCTACCGTACTATTGGGTAATATCCAATTCAACAGCGGGAACTACGCTGAAGCAGAGCGGCATTTTCAAAGTTATCTGCAAAACTACGACCCTGTAGACGTTTTGCTACTCGCTGCAAATAATGGTCTCGCAGCCTGTTTAGAGGCCCAAGGTCAAGTAGAACAGGCAGCACAGCGCTATGAAGAAATTGCCGCTCGTCACAAGGGACTTGCATCAGCAGGACAGGCCATGATGAAAGCTGCTTGGTGCTATGCACAATTAGGGGATCGCGATAAACAGCGGGGCCTTCTGCAGTCGGTTATAGACGAGTATGCACGTTTTCCAGTTGCCGCGCGGGCGCGCACTGAAATAGAAATGCTTTAGGCGGATACTATGAGTAGGCAGCTCAAGGTCTTTGCTGGTCAGAGCAACCCTGAATTAGCGCGC
>CALDFW010000017.1 GCA_937942165.1 uncultured bacterium
GTATACATCGTTAATCTGGGCCGTGTCAGCCCCCGTCACAACCTCCGGGGTCGCGTAATCACCTACGGGTCCCGGATATTCACTAACCAGTTTACTGTAAGTACCCTGTGTAAATTCGTGCTCTCCCAGCGTACCGGCCTGAATGCGGACCGTACGCTCGCGGAGCGCACTCAAATTCACCAGGTGCACATCGATCTGATCTCCCCTCACCGATTCGACGAGCGCCGCTGTCTCAGGTGGCAAACCGGGCCGCCCACTTTCGGCGTCGAAGTGGAGGATCGGGGCTAGCAAAAGCCCGCCGTTGTAAAGCATCTGCGGCGCGCCCAGCGTGAGCTGAATAAGCGCTTCGGTCGTCACCGGATTCAGCTGCTGCCACCAGTGGATATGGTTGTCGCGTGGATCGGTCTCGTCCCGTCGCACCTGCTCCATTCGCCTGTATACTTGCGCCATACTGGCCCGTAGAATCTGCTCTGGATAGTCGGGATTTTCCCCGTTTATAAAGGCGAACCATGGCTGTTCGTGACCCGCATCCTCTTTCGAATGAAAGGAGAAGACCTTGCGCCAATCATAGGTCTCTCTTTCGCGGATCGCGCACACCATTTCCCGGTCGACCTCATCGCCGCTCGCGTTCCACAGAGCCAGGGGATACATCGGCGCCAGCGGCTGCCAGTCCGACCAACCGCTATCGCCATAGCAATAGGGCACAACCCAACTCTCGGTCACCTCGCCTAGCGCTTTGATTTGGCCCGTCCAATGATGCGCCAAACTCATGGGCTGCTGGCTCAAATCTGCCATCTTACCCTCGGACATAACCTTGCGAATCTGGTTGCGAGGCAGCTCTAAATACTTCGTCTCACCCGTAAGTAAATAGCATTCGACGCCGGCGAGGATAGCAGCCATAGCAATATTGTAGAAACCGTGGGGCCAGGTCCACCCATACATGCTGCCGTACCACTTTCCTCCCGTATATTCCCCAACTTCGCCCGACAGCCCCACATTATCGGGTAGAAAACCGTCATACTGCTCCGCGCGCTCTATCCAAGCGTCGACGTATTCAAGCAGCCAGCGCTTGTACTTTTCGTCTCCGGTCATCAGGAAGGCATTCGCAATAAGCGAGCAGACGTGTAAGTTGGTCGCCACGTCGCCCTTGGACATGCGCTCTTTCATCGCTTTTCCCATGCGCCGCGCATTGGCCGGATCTTTCAGATCCTCAACGGATTCAATGCCCTCCAGGTCTTCAAATGGCAGGCCGTATACGGCCATCCCTGGGGAATAACCGTAGGAGGGTTCGTCTGTTTCCTCATACAGCCAGCGCGGTCCCTTTGATCCGTTGTGCGCACAGCGCAGGATTTTTTTCTCGGGATCGTAATTGACCGCCTCGGGATCTTCGTTGAGAAAGAAACCAGCAAATCGACGTGCCCTGACGGTATTTTGCTCGTGCGCTGGATCTGCCAGGCAGAGCAGGTAAAAATAGATGTAGCTCTCGCTCTGATGAAACTGGTCGTACCCGACTTCGTACTCTTTGTGCACGTGCCCAATTTCTTCCATGAGCCGAGTAGTCGCATCCCACTGTCGTTGGCCCAATTCCAACAGGTGATCTCCCCCACCGAGCAAGTAGAGCAGCGGCCAGTTGTAAAAGCTTTCGTAAAAGTCGTCGGCGCCGTCTCGGGTCTGGTGAATTCCCTCCTGCCATATAAGACGACCGTCGGGATGCGTGTATTTTTCCAAAAACGGGTACACGGCTTCTTCCATCACTGCAATGAGCTGCCGCTCTAACACAGCCCAAGCCGGCGCCTCTTCCAACGGTACTGTCGCCCGAATCTTCATCCGCTACCCCCTTTTACATTCCAAACTGAACCGGTCGTATACGTATTGCGTTCAGAGCACAGAAACTCGATCACCTCAGCGACTTCTTCCGGATCGGAATAGCGCCCCATGGGATTGCCCGGGTCGTCCAGATGCTCCTGAGAAAAACGCGGCACGACCATATCCGTTAGCGCGCGCCCCGGCTCAATGCCGTTGACAAATACGCCCTGTTTTGCCCAGACATTGCCCAGCGACTGAACAAAGGAGAATACGGCCCCCTTAGATACGGAATAGGGCACCTGATTGGGAACTCCGCGCCGCGCGCCGGAAGTGATCGTCAAACAGCGACCCCAGCCTCCCTTGAGCATGTGCGGAATCGCTGCCTGATGCGCATGATAAACGCCGTGCACGTTGATATCCATCACTTTGGCAAACTGTTCGGGCGGCTGTTCGAGAAAGGGTTTTTCCCAGCCCAAAATGCCGGCACAGCAAACGAGTATATCTAGACGTCCAAACGCTTCGGCCGCCAGATCAATTGCCCTGTGGACCTGTGCAGGATCGGTCACATCTGTTCTCACATACAGCGCCTGCTGTCCCAGCGCCTCAATATCGGCCACCGTCTGCTGCGCCTCTCTGTCTAGCATATCCAATAGGGCAACTGCCCGACCCTCTTCAGCGATGCGCAGCGCCGCAGCACGCCCCAAACCGCGCGCGCCACCCGTGATGCAGGCCGCACGCGGTTCTCTAGGCGCGGCAAAACGTAAATTGGCCATATATCCCTCCCTTTTTATTGAGTTCAATATCGCCAATGCCTCAACCGTACTCAACAGGCCCGACAACCTCCGCTTGGCGCCCTCTTTCCCGCATGCTACATTATCAGACCAAGATCACCAACAGGAGCCCTTTATGAAAATTGAACAAATAGAAACCCTGCTCATCGGCAATGGCCTAGTAGTGCGCATAACCACCGACAGCGGTCTCACCGGCCTCGGCCAAACCGCCTGCTGGGGATACCCCAAGGCCGTAGGGAGCATTATCGACGTCTACAAAGAGTATCTCATAGGCCAAAATCCGCTTCAGATTGAGCACCATTGGAACCACTTGTACCGCATGGCACCGTTCAGGGGTACTGCCATTATGGGCGCCGTCGCGGCTATCGACATCGCCCTATACGATATCAAGGGAAAACACTTTGAAGTTCCCGTGTGGGAACTACTCGGCGGAAAGGTACGCGACAAGATTCGCCTGCACCTATTGTCGGGCGGCGGCACGCCCGAAGCCAACTTCGCCTCGGCGAAAGCTGCGGCCGAAGAGGGATTTACCGCGGTTAAATTTGACCCCTTGCCCGGGGGCTACCAAGACATGGCACAGGCGCGCCTCATCGACACGGCCGTTGAGATTACCGCCGCCGCGCGCGAAGCCGGCGGCCCGGACCTCGACCTGATTATCGAATTACATAGAAAACTGACTCCAATGGTCGCTCTCGATTTAGCCGATGCGCTCAAACCGTTTCACGTTCTTTTCCTCGAAGATCCCATACAAATCGACAGCATTTCATCGCAGGCTCAAATTTCAGCCAAGTCTCCCCTCCCCTTTGGCAACGGCGAGCGGTTTGTTTCCATATGGGAATTCCGCGAACTCTTAGAGCAGGGCGGCCCTCAATACGTCCGCCCCGACGTAGCGCTGGCCGGCGGCTTGACGCACTGCAAGAAAATCGCCGCCATTGCCGAGAGCTACCACTGCGCCGTAGTCACGCATAACTTTCTGGGCCCGCTTATCACCGCCGCTTCACTGCACTTAGATGCCACAATTCCCAACTTTGTCACGCAGGAATACACTAAGAACGACGAGGCGCCCCACCATGCCGTCTTTAAGACCTGTTACCAGCGCGAAGGCGGCTATATCGCCCTCCCCGAAGCACCCGGCCTAGGCGTCGAACTCGACGAAGCACTGATCGAACAAACGCCCTACAAACCAATGGTTTCCGGCCACACACCGCTTCGCACTGACGGTTCAGTGGCCAACGCCGTATAGGACAGGAAATCATGACCGACCGTCCCCATATGCTGCTAATTATAACCGACCACTGGCGGGGAGACTGCCTGAGCCGACTCGGGCACCCTGCCGTAGAGACGCCTCATTTAGACTCGCTCTCTGCGCGGGGCACTACCTTTACCCGAGCCTATACGCCCTGTCCATCTTGCGTTGCTGCGAGGCGGTCGCTCATGACGGGTATGACTCCCTATAGCCAGGGGATGGTCGGATATCGAGACGGCCAGCCGTGGGACTACCCCCATTCGCTGGCCGGAGAGTTAACCGCAGCTGGCTACCAGACGGCCAATATCGGCAAAACCCATTTCTATCCGTCTCGCAAACACCTCGGCTTTGAGCAGCTCGTCATTCCGGCCGACTATGAAGAGTGGCTTGGCCAACAGCCCGGCATAGAGACCGAGAAGCTGGCCCACGGCGTGCCGGCCAACTCGTGGCTCGGTCGTCCAAATCACCTGCCAGAGCATCAGATGGAAGAGACGTACTTTGTTGGACGCGCACTCGACTTCCTGCATAAAAGAGACCCGACGCGTCCTTTTTTTCTGACGCTCTCCTTTAACGGTCCGCATCCCCCCTGGTGCCCACCGCAGGTCTATTACGACCAGTTCATAGATCGAGACCTGCCAAAGCCAGAAATCGGAGACTGGGCGGAGCGACACGCCCGAGACGCCCGCTACCCGCTAGACGTCAATGCATGGCGAGGAACGCTCCCCGAGCATATCGTCCACCGGGCGAGAGCGGCCTATTTTGCCTATTTGGCTTTTCTCGACGCGCAGATTGGCCGCTTGGTCGAACGACTACAGCGCAGCGGCATGCTGGACGATACGCTCATCGTTTTTACATCCGATCACGGAGAGATGCTGGGCGATCATCACCTTTGGCGAAAAACCTACGCCTACGAAGCCTCTGCCCGCGTTCCGCTAATAGCCGTTGCGCCTGGGTCCATGAACGTAGAGCGCAACGTCGAATGCGATGCGCTGGTTGGCTGGGAGGATATCATGCCCACATTTCTGCAGGCAGCTGAAACGGACCAACCAGAAAGCGTAGAGGGACACAGCGTGCTCGAACTTTTAAAAGACCCATCGGGTACGCTGCGCCCCCACTACCATGGGGAACACGCCCCTTGCTACCATCCTGAAAACGCAAACCAATTCCTGACAGATACACGATGGAAATATATTTGGAATCCCATTAACGGAGAGGAACAGCTTTTCGACCTGCAGGCCGACCCGCACGAATGCGCAGATCTTGCACGGAAAGAGCCCGATGTGCTGGCGCATTGGCGACAGACCATGGCGCGCCAGTTGGCAGGCAGGCAGGAGCAGCTTTCGGACGGAACGCAGCTAAGGACGGGGGCCGTGCAAGCGTGGCGCTTTGCACAGGCCGACGAGCTGCATCTGGGGTAGGCTACGGAAGCAACCTTTTCTCCGTTGTCGACCAAGTTCCACAGCGTATTTGAATCGTCCTCTCCAACGGGGCCATATCGGTAATCAGCAGGCGGAAAACGTCCGAACTACTTTCGCTGTTGCGCATGGCCCACATGCTGTGGGCGTGACTTCCAGGCCCAACGGATATCGCATCATCCCCCATGCGATAGAGGGCTGTTCCACGCTTGAGAAAAGCCGTATTGCCCTCTTTTCCTTCGAGCAGCACGCTTTCCGTCTCCAAGGTCCCCCCTGGCGTAAAACTGCACTCAATTTGAAAAGGAACGCCGTCGAGGCCGCCGGACGTAGCCAGGTGCAGGTCAAATCCCCCCTCCACGCTCTCCATGCGCAGCGACACCTGCAGTGGGGGCAGCTCGTAGGTCGCACGCCGAACGCGCACCTCCTGCCAGTTTTCCGCATCGACTACTTCGTCTATTGGCAGCCAGTAAATACCACCTCGATAGTCCTTTTCAGGGTAGATCTTATTGCGCCCCAAGTGCTGAAGATGCGCCTCACCCTCGGAGCCGAAAAAATCCTCTCCGACAAACTGACCCGTGGCAAAGTACGTTGAGCACAGCTTGAGCGTCATCTCTGCCTGCCCGTACACAATGCTGAAGGGCGAGGTTAGCCCGGCCGCAGCTGTCGCGCTTGTCCTATCGCGCCGCACGCGCCACAGCCCCGAGACTGGAAACGATTTAGCATAGCTGGCTGGCAGGCTTTCGCGCGCTACCTCCGCCGTTCGCCATTCCGGATGCAGAGCAAAATTAGGCAAACACACGAGGGAGCTGTTTCCCCTGTCGACCAGCCAATCCGCAACGGCGGCATAAAACCCATTATCGTCAATATGAGCCATCGCATGATAGCCGTCAGCCAGGGTCGTTGGCACGGAGCGTGCGCCGCGATCCTGCCTGCGCGAGATGCTGGTAACAACGGTTGCATCGCCGTGCAGCATGTAGTAGTTAAAGTCGAGATTTCGGCGCACCGGATCCAGCAGTTCAGGTCGCCCTAGCGCCTGTGAGGCCAGTATGAGAGACCGGTTTACGACGGCGTTGTATACGCCCGTACTGCGTTCGATATATTCACCGTCTGCGTTGCAGTCTATCGTCTCGGCTAGATAGGCCTCTATTGCATCCTGCACTTCTAGATCGGGAAATAGTTCGCTCGCCAACGAGAGGGCGGCAACAAGCACCCAGCGATGGTTTGGCGTGTGAAACCCACCGGAGACCATGCCCGGCACGCCGCTCAGGATCAGCTCTCCCAGCGATTCAGAGATTTGCTCAGCCCCATCCTCCCCTGCCAAGCGTGCCAACTTAACGGCCGGCGCCAACGACTTGGTTATAAAACCGGTATCCGGCGATGAGTCAAAGTTCGTGCTCAGCAAATCGTAATTGCCCGAAGAACGGCGGCGGCGACGCCCAAATTCGCCGACCATAAGAATGCGCTCGAGGAGCTCTGGGCTTTGGTAATGCGATGATTCCCGCAGCAGGTACGCATAGGCCAGCGTAGATGCTGAGGAAACGCTGTTGGGTCCAACTAGACCGTCGCCGTCCATAAACCCACCGCAGTCTGCGCTGCGCCCGTCCGTCATCTGGCGAGCGAGTAGACGAGGTACGTTAGCCTCTAATTCACGGATTACCCTACCATACTGAACCATCCTCTTTCCTTTCTCCCTAACGAGCCACGCGCACCGTGCGATTCAGGTCTGCAGATTTGTAGGCTGCCTCCGTCAAACGGGCAACCTGCAGAGCAAAATCAGCTTCCTCATAACCCTTGCCCCCTCGCATCCAACGGAGGAATGATGCATCGGGGCTTTGCTCCTTGATCCGAGCCGGCACGACCAGCGATTCACCGTTTAGCAGCACCTCGCGAATCCCCCACTGGTGCAGATGGAACACCACGCAACCGGCGTCGCCTTGGATAGCCAAACGCTCGTCGTGACGGTCCGCACTCCCGGTAAAGTGCAGCGAACCCAACGCGCCGTTGCTAAACCGTATATTGAGCGCCGTATCTATATCGACTTTCTCCATACGGCGATCCATGAAAGCGTGTACCTGAGCCGGCTGCAGACCCGTCATCCACAGGGCAGAAGCCACGAGGTGACTTCCCGTATCCATAAAAAAGCCGCCCCCGGACAGCGTCGGCTCTCCGCGCCAACCCCGTCCGGCCCACCGTTGGGTGACGTACGCGACTACGCCTCGAATCTCTCCCAAAGTACCTTTCGCTATGAGCTCACGCACATAGGCGTGCTGGGGATAGAAGTTTCGCTGATAGCTGACAACGAGTAGACGATCCGCCTTTCGCGCAGTCTCAATAAGAGACTTGGCGTGGCGCGAGGCTGTCGTGAGCGGCTTTTCTATGAGCACGTGTAAACCCGCCTTTAAACTGGCGCGAGCTTGCTCATAGTGCATTGAATGAGGCGATGAGATAATGACGCCGTCGAGTGTTTCGGCTTTAAGCAGCGCTTTGTGGTCCATATAGAGCGGAATCTCACTGCCCCACTTCTCCATCAGTAGGCGAGCCGGCTCCTCGGCCGTATCCACCAACCCAACCAATTCGACCCGCCCATCTTCAACCAGACGCGGAACGTGTGCCCTTTGCATATTTCCACCACAGCCTATTAAGCCGAGGCGTATCTTCTTTTTTGCCAAAGGATGCCCCCTTCCAACGAGCGCATTATACCAAACTAAAGAGCGGCGCTACGCCGCCAAACATTCCCGGAAAACGAAAAACGCCTTCATCTCCTCGAGCGATTCGAGCGATTGTCGTTTCACTTAGTAACGCACGCTGTCGCTCAAAAAAGAGGCTCTCGTCGGGGACCAAATACGACCCAACAGCCCGCGCGCTTTCGCGCAGCGGTGCAATCTCAGCCACGTCCGCTATCCGCGCAGTCATCGCATCAAAGAAAGAAGCGAGCACCGCTCTTCGCTCTTCGGACTGCATTGCAGCCGTCTCCTCAAAAGAGGCGTGGCAATATATCAAGCGTTCGCGCCAGTCCTCTGGAGCTATCCCCTCTACTACAAAGGGGCCCGCGTTGCCGTGCAGGGGCGTATGGTCTTGCGTTTGAAAGGCAACCAGCACGCGCCTACCGCCGACCGGCCGGGCCCGTAGACGCACTACGGTACGCGGTTCGATCGCAATAGTTTCACCGTTGGAAACGGCGCGAGTTGCGATTCCACCCTCTCCAAGCACGTCGATATAGGCCTCTCGGGTAAAGTGAACCTGAATGTGTTCGCGCGGCAGGCCATCGATACCACAGCGCCCGAAGGGCATAGAATATGCCCAGCGAGTATCGACTTCTCCCCCTTCCACCGCTTCTCCTCGCAGAGCGGATAGGGCTTGGGCAAGCGCCTTAGCTTCCCCTTCTGCCGTTGTCTCTACAACGGCTAAGTCCTTGCCCTCACCGGGCTCCACTCGATAGGGCGTTCCATATCCAAAAAGGCGATGGGCAAGAATCGAGTCTACGTTCATGCGCACAGCTCGTCTGCTCGATGGGCCACCTTGCGAATAGCCGCTACGTACGCATCGATCACTTCGGGGCGATAATGCTTAAACCACGGAATAGACAGACACCGTTCGGGAAGCGTTTCCGTTACGGGAAGCGATCCTATCCCCTGCCGTAGATCGCGATCGGAAAAAGCAATGCGCGTCGGCTTTCCGTCGCCATAGATATCGGCCTCATTCAATACGGCGTGCAAATGCATCAGCGGGTTGGCCCCTGGCCGTAAACCAAACGAACCTCCTTCAGCGTTGACCGCTTCGCAAAAGCGAGCAACGGGCAGCCCGCCCAGTTCTTCTGCGACGTAGAGCCCTTTAGCTGCATACCATCCACCCATCGTGCTCCCGCTCTCTGAAGGAGGCCGGTGCGCTTTAATACCCGGCACGTCTTCCAGCTCATCCCAGAAGTAATTCATGGCTTTTTGGATTACTTCAACCCGCTCGTCGTAGTGCTTGAGCTGCACGCGTCCCACCGCCGATGAGAGCTGATGCATGCGATACTTATACCCCCCAAGCGGCATCCCTTGAAAGGGGACCAACTCAGCATCTTCTACTTCAAACGAGCGCTGGTAGTGTCCAAAAGAAACGGACCGTTCGTAAATTTGCCTGTCCTCTGTCACTAAAAACCCGCCCTCTCCACACGGCAGCGATTTACCCGACATAATAGACATCGCACCCACGTGACCAATGGTGCCTAACAGTCGACCTTTATACAGCCCTCCCTGTGCATGAGATACATCTTCTATCACCTTGATCCCCCGGC
Organism: uncultured bacterium; assembly: GCA_937942165.1. Lineage (GTDB taxonomy): Bacteria > Latescibacterota > UBA2968 > UBA8231 > UBA8231. Next base: position 9,538 of record CALDFW010000017.1, read on the forward strand.
GCTCTGCGATCTCCATAATTGGGTCCATATCCGTCGGGTAGGCGCTGTAATGAACAACGATGATTGCCTTGGTCCGATCCGTTATGCGCGATTCGACATCGGCAGGATCCAGCGTCAGCGTTGATGGATCCATCTCGCCGAAAACGACCGTTGCCCCCAGAGAAAATACCTGCAACGCAGATCCCCAATAGGTCATACTCTGACATATCACTTCGTCTCCGCGGCGCACGCCACACGCCCACATAGCAGCCTGTATAGCAGCCGTGCCCGTGTTGTGACAGAGTACATAGGGTAGGTTAAAATATGCACAGAGCTCTTCTTCAAATTGACGGGTTACGTCCGTTCCAGACATCGCCCCTCTGCGCAGGACAGCCAGCACCGCTTCCTCGTCTTCAGGCGTGATTATAGGCCAGCGAAAGATATCGCCTTCCTCTACCGACTCCAGGGTCTTTTTTCCGCCCAGTAGGGCTAAATCACTCATAAACTAACTCCCTTTTCTCAAAGCATTCGCATAGCTTTTAGGATTGAATTAGCTTGCGCACTTCAGCGCGTAATTTCTCTCAGGCGCTCTATAGTAGGCATAAAATCACGCTCCCAGACCGACTGTACGACCCCGTCTTTTATGTAGGCCAGCCGCGGATAACCGTGGGCATAGGTCAGGCGATAAAAGTCAGTTAACGAAACGGTCGCAATATCAAAGAGGGGATTAAAACGACGTTCAAATTCGACGAGTTGATTAGACTCTTGCGAAAAGCTGGTAAGCGCAATGACGCGAGGAAGCGCGTCATCCTGCGCCATAGCATTGATCTTTGGCACGGCGTTTATACAGTGACCACACACTGGACTAAATAACTCAATTAAGTACCTACCCTTTTGTAGATCAGCGTCTACTCCCTTGAGAGACAGCCCAATAAGACGAACATCCGCCTTCAAATCCGATGCCTCTAAGCGCTCGACCTCGGGTAAAAAGCGAATCCCACAAACGATCAGAGCCAACACATATAAACCGGGGGCTATCCCGCGGTACTGAATTCCTTGAGGTGTCCACGGCAAGCGCTCTACCGATCTAGACCGCAGGAGGGCAAACCCCAACATACAGAGCATTACGGCATCTTCAACAGCGGCTTCACCGGGACTCCGCTCCACAAGTGCACCAAAGCATCCGCAGTCAATCGAAGCCCCCATTTTCCAAGCATAGGTGAGCAATCCCGTAAAAAAGGCCATCAGCAGCGTTGCAACGGGCAGCGTGATCCTCGGCAGCCAGTTAAAGACCAGCGCGACGCCAAGCCCTACCTCAAAAGGGGCTAATAAAACCGCCGCCTTAGCAACTGGCTGAAAATACTCGCGTCCAAAACCCAGTAGTTGGGTGTAGGGTATGGCCTCCCAATAGAATAGAATGGGCTCCCAGGTCTTAATAGCCCCTGAAATCAGGTAGACGATCCCTATCAGAATTTGAAAAATACGCGCTGTCTTGTTTGCTGCCTCCATAGCGCTCTCCGCTTGATCTGATAAAAAATATGGATAGAAAGCGGCAACTCTGATCCGCCTTTATCCCCTTAATAAAAATACTGTAAACAATCTGCGAAAGCTTCCAACGGAGGGCAACTGGCATTCTGGTCTCAAACAAGCAAACCCGTGATTGACTACCGCATGCTCCTTGAACACAAAGCCAAAAGGGCGCTCCCAGATCTGGTAATCTGAGAGCGCCCTGAGAAAAAGAATTCAGGCAATTATTAGTGAGAGAACGATGCCTTTATGCGCTGAGCTGACCTATCTGCAAACGCACGTTACGCGTAGTGACGGGTGATAGCCTCGGCCACGCGATCGACTTGTTCAAAGGTCATATCGGGAAACATCGGCAGAGACAGCAGTTGAGAACAAACGCGTTCACAGTGGGGAAAATCTCCCACGCCGTACCCCAAAGAAGCAAAGGCGGGCGTCAGATGTAGGGGATGAGGATACTGAACGCCGGACTCGATGGCCTGTTCGCGTAAATCAGCCGCCAGATCAGAGCGATCGGGCACGCACACGACATATAGGTGGTAAACGTGCTGAGCATAGGGAGCTTCCTCGGGCAACTGAACGGCCGACACTTCGCAGAGCGCTTTTCGATAGCGCCCTGCCAGAGCACGCCTATGCGCATTCCACTGGTCCAAATAGCGGAGCTTGACGTCGAGAACAGCCCCCTGAATGCCGTCCATGCGGTGGTTTCCCCCCACTTCGATGTAGTTAAACTTATCCCCCTTCGCCTGTCCGTGATTGCGCAATCGGCGCAAGCGCTCGGCCAGCACGTCATCATCTGTAGTGAGTCCGCCCGCATCGCCGTAAGCGCCCAAGTTTTTCCCCGGATAAAAGCTGAAGCAAGCCACGCGTCCGAGCCCGCCTACCGGCTGGTCGTCATAGCGGGCCCCATGTGCCTGAGCCGCGTCTTCAATAATTGCTATATCACGGCGCTTCCCCAATTCAGCTAGGGGCCCCATATCTGCGGGTTGGCCATAGAGATGAACAGGTATTATTGCCCGCGTGCGGGCGGTGAGCGCGTCATCTATTCGCTGAGGATCTAGCGTGAAGAAATCGGGATCTACGTCGACGAAAACGGGACGGGCACCAACTTGAAAGATGGCCTCTACCGTCGCTCCAAAGGTCAACGGCGTCGTAATGACTTCGTCACCTTCTCCCACGCCACACCCCTGCAGTGCAAGACGCAGTGCGTCTGTACCGCTACTCACACCCACACAGTGTTTAACCTGGCAATAGTCGGCAAACGCCCGTTCAAAACGCTCTACCTGTGGGCCGAGAATGAAACTGCACCCCTCCACCACCTCACGTATTGCACCATCTAGCTCTGCGCGCAAACGGGCATGCTGGAGACTCAGATCGTTCATTGGAATGGGCGACTGCTCAATATGTGGAATTGGTATGGCCGTCATTGCGAACTCCTAGGTCAAAAAGTAAGCAACCCACACAGGGTACATTCGGAATGTTGCAAGCTGATTCGCTCCCTCTCCCTAACGCACCCCGAAAGAGGATATTTATAAGTATAGCAAATACAGTACCGGTACAAATGACCTGCTCTTGTCGACTTTCCGTCGACAAGAGCCCCTTTCTCACTACGTATCGACCGTTTTCTATTTTTCTCTATGAAAAATTTTCCCATTGCCTTCTACTAGAGCCCCCGAGTGTAATGCAAGCTCCCCCTACTGCACTCTGAAGCCCATGAGGATACGAAAAACCCAGCGAAGAAGACTCTATTTTTCCGGGTTTACCGACAGATAGAGCACTCAGCGCTGGGCTTTTTGTGTGGCGGTTTGTGACCGCTTTTGCATTTAACTTAACGCGTTACAAAACGCGGCTTTCTCCCAAAGGATGCCGGTGCCGATTGGCGCGTATCTTCAGTCCCACTACCGACTGAACTGCCCTCCGCTCCTAAGAGTTGCCCTACGCATTCGGGGGGTATTTCCTCTGTTAAGATCACCTCACCCCTAACAAAAAACGCGATATCTTTTTCGTGCGCTTTGTCCGCTAAGATCTCGACGACCAAGGGTCCGGACTTTTCGTGACTGCGACCGGCAGCGGTCTCACGATCAAGAGAAAGGTGCACGTAGTAGCGATCGCCCGACGTTATACCTTCCGTCGCATAGGCTCGAGCCGCCGCATGCGTGGTGCCCATATACAGACGATCGGGTGGAGGCACCATAGGCTCACCATCCATTTCAATAAAGAAGCTGTGTCCATACAGAGCGCGAATACCGTAATCGTTGACTTCGAAACGACGCTGCTTTGGATCGTCGACCAAAGACAGGACATCGTCTTCCGTAACTTCCTCATATCGCTCTTGCAAAGCCTGCAGCACCTGGTCAACAGGCGCATAGCCATACGTATCGATCTCGAGCCCAAACTCGTCTGGCTTGTGGCGCAGCATAAGCGACAAAAGCTTTGAAATCCGACTTCGATTAGCCAATTTTTTCTATTTTCCTGTTAATGATGTGATAAAATGAAATCTACTGAGCACATCTGCTCGCCGATATAACTCCTGCACAGAGCACACTGTCCCCTGCGCCTTTGTCCTATCGAAGAGTGCCAGGCGTTGGACCTCGTTGACAGCATCCAACCGCCCAGCATGCGCACCGTAAATATACTTTATCACTAGCCCGACGCAATCGCTCTTGCTGCTCTACCCCATTCTTCGCCGCAAAAAAGTAGGTATATCAAGGTTTTCCCCATTTCCACTATTGGCATTTCCATTCGTCTCTACATCAGCTGTGCGACGCCGCGTGTGAGCCGGCACATTCAAGTTTTCTATTTTTTTCACGCCGGGTGCTTCCTTCTCGGCCGGTACAGCGATTTGGTTATCGCGCTGTGCAGCGGGTGCAGCGAGGCGGCTTTCGCTGCTTAGATTGAATCCCGTTGCAATGACCGTGACGCTGATTTCATCTAGCATCTGATCGTCTTTTACCGTGCCGAAGATAATGTTTGCTTCCTGTCCGGCGGCCTCGTGTATAAGCGACATCGCTTCGTTCACCTCGAAGAGCGTCAGATTCGAATCCGCTGCAATATTGATCAGGACCCCCTTCGCACCGTGGATCGACACATCTTCTAAGAGCGGACTCTGGATCGCTTTGCGGGCAGCCTCTACCGCGCGATTCTCTCCTTTGTGTGTGCCGACGCCCATGATCGCATCTCCACCCTGCGATATAATGGTCTTCACATCGTTAAAGTCGAGATTGATCATACCGGGTATGGTAATGAGGTCGGCGATGCCGCGCGTCGCCTGCATAAGCACTTCGTCTGCTTGAAAGAAGGCTTGATCAAGCGTTGTATCCCGATCGCAAATACTCAACAGACGCTGATTTTTTATCGTAATAAGCGTATCGACTCGCTCCTGTAATTCCCCCAAACCGGTGTGCGCGTTGCGCATCCGAGGAAACCCTTCCATGACAAAGGGCTCGGTAACGATGCCCACCGCCAGAGCCCCCTGATCCCTACAGATCTCAGCCACCACAGGCGCTGCTCCCGTGCCAGTGCCTCCCCCCATGCCCGCCGTAATAAACACCAGATCGGCATCGGCGAGGCGCTCTGCCACCTTATCGCGATCCTCTTCAATCGCCTGGCGCCCAATCTGTGGATCAGCACCCGCTCCCAACCCACGCGTCACCCCATCCCCGATGCAAATGCAGGCATCTGCCGATGAAGTCTCCAAGACCTGCGCATCGGTATTAATTGCAATAAATTCTACGCCGTTCATGCCGGATTGAATCATGCGATTAATTGCATTGCCGCCAGCGCCCCCCACGCCGACAACCTTGATACGCGCTTTCCGCTCGTCCTCAATGATTCTAAAGTTCATAGCCAACTCTCCTCGCTAAGTTGTTGTCTAAACACCCTACGCCGCGCTTAGACCCATGTTTGAAACCACTCTTTCATACGTCCGAAAACTGCTTCAAAACCGGCTCCATCAAGATTCTCTCCGCGCGGCCATTGCCCTTCCCCGCGATCGCTGCGCTCTCCGGCTAGTCGCGCAAGCCCCACCGCCGTCGCATAGCCCGGATTATCCATCCCATCGACCATACCAACAACGCCGCTCGGCCTGCCCAGGCGAACGGGAATCTCAAATACTCGCTCTGCCAGTTCAGCCGCCCCATCGACCAATGCCCCCCCGCCAGTCAGCACAATACCCGCTCCCAAATCAAGTCGATTTGAGCCCAGTCGTTCCCGAGCAAGCATGAATATTTCCTCCATCCGCGCCTCGATTATGTCCGCTAGGAGACGACGAGAAACCTGCGTCGCAGGCCTTCCGGATACGCCGGGCACCTCGACCGTTTCATCTTCGCCAACGGAGTGCAGCGAAGCGGTCCCATGCGTGCATTTCAACACTTCGGCGATGGGCCACCCCGTGCGCAAACCTATTGCCACGTCGCTCGTCACGTTTTGGCCTCCGAGTCCAATGACCCCAGTATAGCGCAAACTGCCGCGCGAAAATACGGCCATATCCGTAGTCCCCCCACCGATATCAACCAAACAGACGCCCATTTGCCGCTCGTCACTGTCCAATACCGCCGCGCTAGAAGCAAGGGGCTCCAGTGCAATATCGCGAACCGCTAGTCCCGCTCTCAGAATACTGCGACAGATGTTCTGGGCCGCAGTAACCGCACCCGAGACAACGTGTACCTGCACTTCCAAACGCACGCCCAGCATGCCAACCGGATCAGCAATGTCGCGACGACCATCGACGATAAATTCTTGCGGCAATACGTGCAGGACCTCCCGATCGATAGGCGTCTTCACGGCACCAGCCGATTCGAGCACCCGCTGGCGATCTTCTTCTGTGATGCGACCATCAGCCCCTGCCACCGCTACGACTCCAGAGCTGTCTTGACTGCTTACGTGTTCACCGGCAATACCGACAAAGACTTCTCTCACTTCCATACCGGCCATAAGCTCAGCTTGCCGCACTGCTTTTTCGACGGACTGCACCGTTTTTTCGACGTCGGTTATCACTCCTCGGCGCAGCCCCTGCGAAGGAAAGCTGGCAAATCCGAGAATCCGCGGCATTTTATTGGGCGCAATCTCGGCAATCACGGTACCTATTTTCGTCGTGCCTAAATCCAACCCGACGACGCATCTACTTTCTGCGCTCATCCCGTCCCTTTCTCCTTACCACCAACCACGAGCTGGCCGCTGTAGCGCAGGTCGATATAGGCTGGATTGGGGTACTCGCGATAAATTCTCGGCATCATGCGCTTGAGCTCTCGCAGACGCTCTTCTACGCGATCGAAAGGCAGACGCACTTCCAATCCGTCTCCGGCGAGTCTGAGACCAATGCCTTCATCGCTCAGTGCTTCCAGCTGAGAAATACCCATACAAAAATCTGGATCCACGTCTGTCGCCTGCTTCCACCAGGTGAGCACATCGTCCAAAACGCCTGCAGTGTCGACCAATGCCATTCCCACATAGAGTGAATCCGCGATAGGCGTGATCCCCGATATAACGGGTAAATCCACCTCCGTAAGCGTTTCGTTGGCTAGGCGATTTGCAGGCAATAGAACGCCTTCATCGTCAATGCCATAGGTCTGATCCAACACCACCCAAGCGAAGCGCTGGCGTTCTACGAGCTCGACTACGAGTCGATCCGGCGGCTTGCGCACTACAACCGCACGCCTCACCCAGGGAACCGCTTCCAGCCGATTGGCAACAGCGCGCAAATCAACTTCCAGCACATTATCTCCTATCTCTAAACCGCTGGCAGCCAGCACATCTTCCCCCGTGAGCAACCGCAAACCATTGACTTCGATCGCGACGAGCTCAAACTGAGCTGCATATGCGCGAGACTGACGCCATTCCCAAACCCCCCAAACAAATGAGAGCAATCCCATAAGAGGCAGTATCAGCAGCAGCCACTTCCCGCTGAACCCACCCCACCGCGCCACAGCGGCGGCTCTTTTACCCGTCTTCGACGTTGCACGGACCGTCTTTTTATTTCGTCTCACCGCGCCTCTCCACCGAGACATTCGACGAGGCCTTCCGCAATCTCACCAATGTTTCCAGCTCCCATAGTCAACACTATATCCCCGCTTTTACACTGTGTCGATAAAAAGGGAACGATATCCTTACAGTTGGCTATATAATCCACTTTTTCGTATCCCCGCTGATGGAGTGCCGTTGCAATCAGCTGACCATCAACGCCCTGAATGGGCTTCTCTCGTGCCGGATATACATCCGTTAAAATGACGCGGTCGGCACGGGCTAATTCGCGGGCAAAGCCTCCTTTGAAATCTCGCGTTCTCGTATATAGGTGCGGCTGAAAAACGGCTATAATCCGCCGGCCGCTAACGCGGGCTGCCTGCAGGGCAGCCGCAACTTCACTCGGATGGTGCGCGTAGTCGTCAACCACTCGAATTCCATCGACTTCTCCCTTGAGCTCAAAGCGCCGGTCCACGCTTCTAAATCCTGCTAACGCGGCCGCGCAGCACGCCCCATCCACACCCATATGATGCGCCATAGAAGCGGCGCCGGCCGCGTTGCGCACGTTGTGTAATCCGGGCACTGCGATTTCAAATTCCGCCCAGTGCGAATCTCTGTAAAACAGGGAAAAGCGGCTGCCTTGAGGTTCTTGACATAGGTCCTCAATGCGGTAGTCACAGCCCTTGCCAAAACCAACGCTTAGACAGTTCCGCCCTAACTGGCCAACAACTCCGTCTCCTACCAGATCATCACCCCCGACCAGAACTGTTCCCTCCGGTGGCAGTCGATGCAAAAACTCGACAAAGGCCTTTTCGACTTCCGCGATTCCCCCGTAGCAGTCGAGGTGCTCTGCTTCAACGCACGTGACGAGAGCGACCTCTGGGTGCAGATGGTGAAAAGAGCGAGCAAATTCATCCGCTTCAACCACGAGCCATTCTCCCGACCCAACCGCAGTGCATGCCCGACCATCGACCTCACCCCCAACCAAGGAGTCGGGTCCCCAACCCGCTTTGCACAATATGTCCGTCGTCATAGAAGCCGTAGTCGTTTTACCGTGCGTACCAGCGATGGCAATCGTCCGTCGAGCCTTACTCATTTCACCGAGCACTTCACCTCGACTCGCGCAGCGGATGCCGCGCGCTTTAGCTTCCAAACGCTCGACGTTGCTTTCCGGGATGGCAGCAGAATAGACCAAGAGGTCAGCGTCTCCCAGCTGTGCGGCGCTGTGCCCTTCACTAACGGTGAAACCGTCCTGAGCCAGCCCGTGGAGCGTAGAAGAAGACGTCAGGTCGGATCCCGTTACGCACATCCCCTGCGCCTTCAGAAGTCTCGCTAAGGCCGCCATGCCCACTCCTCCAATACCTACCATATGAGCCCGCTTGTAACGGTCGGCAATCTCCATTAGCGCCCCCTCTTAGTAGAGTGCGTTGCGGCATGTCGGGCCACGCCAAGCAAGATGCCCACCCCCGCCATATTCAAGAGCAATGAAGAGCCGCCATAGCTGAGAAAAGGGAGCGGCAGTCCCGTGGTAGGCAGGAGACCCGTCACCACGCCCATATTCAGCATCGCGTAAATTGAAATCATGGCCGTCATACCCGTAGCCAATAGAAAACCGTGACTACTAACGGCGCTCTGAGCGATCTTCACTCCCAAGACGGCGAAGGCAATAAAGAGCCCTACAACGCTTATCGTGCCAACCAAACCCATCTCTTCTCCCACGAAAGCGAACACAAAGTCCGTATGGGGCTCAGGCAGATACTGCAGTTTTTGTATGCTATTACCCAACCCAACTCCAACCACCTGACCGTTACCCATACCAATAAGCGACTGGGTTATCTGGTAATTCCCGGCATCTTCTCCACTCCCTTTTACAAAGTTGCTGAGACGAGCCAGCTGATAGGGTGAGGTTAATAGAGAGACTACAACGCCCAGCGTTCCCACCAGTAGCACGGCGCCAAGCTGGCCAGCCTCAACGCCCCCTACCCACAGGAGAACGAGGGCGATACAACCGATGGCAATCGCCGTACCCAAATCGGGCTGTGCTGCAATGAGGGTTAACACCAGACCAACAACGACGAGCCGGGGCAGAAGACCTCGCTTAAACTCGCGCAGGTCCTCTTCTTTGCGCACGAGGACATCGGCCAAATAGATTACCAAAGCCAGTTTGGCAAACTCCGAGGGTTGAAACGCAAAACCGGCTAGAAACTTGGGTAAATAAAGCCAGCGATCAGCCGGACCAGACCCCAAAAAAAGGACGAGGACTAAAAGAAAAATTGCCCAGAGCATAATTGCTCGAGAATATCGAGCAAACCATTCAAGTGGGACGCGCGAGACCACAACCATCACGAAGAGCCCCAGCACTGCACGGGCAAATTGGCGCTTAAGGAAGAAACTGCTATCGTCATACCGCACGCGTGCAAGCTCGGAACTGGCACTGTAAATCATGACCAGTCCTAGCCCGATCAGCAGTAGGCAGACTAATAGCAAGTGGGTGCCAGCACGCTGGACGACATACATGAAGCGGCTTCTCCGCGCCTCGAACGGGGAAACCCAAGCTGCGAGTCCGGGGGATGGACCGAGCCTAGTAGTGAGTCAAAATATTGGGGACCATCCAGTGGGAAGGGATGGCAAGTAGCTGAGAACTAGGGAGTTTCTCAGCTGATTGCTTCTACAACATGCCACAACTCAAGACCGCGGGACGCTTTGACTAAGAGGATGTCATCGGCAACCAACGTGGATTTGAGCCTAGCTATAACTGATTCTTTTTCGACAAAGTGGGTCACTCTTTCGGCCCCCGCGGCGCGTGCTCCATCCGCTATATGCTGCCCGAGAGTGCCCGTGGTAAAAACTACATCTGCAACTTCAGCGGCCTTTTGTCCGATCTCGGCGTGCAGTTGCGGCCCAGACGGGCCCAGCTCAAGCATGTCGCCCAGTAGCACAATTTTCCGCTGCCCCTCCATCTCCGCAAGCATCTCCAATGCGGCTTGCATTGAGCCAGGGTTCGCGTTATAGGTGTCGTTTACTACGGTAACTTGATCTAAACGAACAACTTCTGAACGCCTTGAAAAGGGCTGAAAGTTAGCAAGTGCTGATCGTATGGCTTCGGTATCAACGCCCAAGTGTTGCCCTATGGCGGCAGCGGCAAGAGCGTTGTACGCATTGTGCTTACCGGGGATCCTAAGATCAATTGGCATTGAATTATTTAGAAGGAAGTGGCCGCAGCCCTCCTGGTCTAAGATGAGTCCCTCCCCACGAAACGTGCTCTCAGACTGAAAACCGAAGGTCAGGAGTCTCCCCTTTGTCCTCTGAACCTCCTGACACACGACACGGTCATCAGCATTAGTGAGAGCTATCAAAGACTCATCCAGATACTCCAGGAGCTCCCCTTTAGCCTTGGCCACCCCTTCAACAGAACCAAAATACTCGAGATGAGCCGTTCCGATGTTTAACAGAACGCCCACAGTGGGCTGAGCGATGGTGCACAAGTAGTGTATATCGCCCTCTTTACGTGCCGCCAGCTCAAGCACCACCGCCTCATGGTGATCATCAAGCCGTAAAAGCGTGTGCGGAACGCCAATCTCGTTGTTTTCACTATCTACAGTCTTAAGTACGTTGTACCGCTGCTCTAATACGGTGGCAACCATCTCTTTGGTCGTGGTCTTACCGGCAGAGCCCGTAATACCAATCACCGGGATATCAAAGCGAGCGCGGTAGCCAGCAGCAATGTTGCCAAGCGCCGCGAGGCCTGAGTCTACCGCAAGTAAAGGGCCATCGGATCGGGTAAAGCGATTCAATTCAGCCTTTTCTACAACGGCGGCGCAGGATCCTCTTGCCAACGCATCGTCTACATAGGCATGGCCGTCAAAGTGCTCGCCCTTAAGCGCAATAAAAAGCTCTCCTTCGGCCACGCTTCGACTATCAGTAGACACACCCGATAGACTAATTGGGCGATCTAAGATACCAACAAGTTCGGCTCCCGTCCACTGTAGAATTTCATCTATTTCTACCCCAAGCATGGATACCTCTCTGCTGGTTTTAGTTAGCGCATTTCATCGCCTGCAAAATAGCGCGCGCAACTGACCGATCATCAAAGGGAATGACCCGATCGTTTAATATTTGCTCGGCCTCATGCCCTTTGCCAGCAATAACGACACAGTCTCCCGGAGATGCCGCACGTAATGCAGCCTCTATAGCCGAAGCCCTGTTGGCCTCCGTTTCACAGACCGTATTCGAGGGAACCGCGTCGACTATCTCCGCAATAATAGAAAGGGGATCTTCACTGCGCGGGTTGTCCGAAGTCACCCATAGAGTATCCGCCCATTTTCCCGCCACACACCCCATTTCTGGCCGTTTACCCCTATCCCTGTCGCCCCCGCAGCCAAATACGCATATAAGTTTACCTTCTGTCAGAGTCTTGGCAGCTTTCAGCACGTTATTTAGCGCGTCGGGGGTATGAGCATAATCTACCAATAGGGTAAATTCCTGGCCTTCATCCAGGGACTCAAACCGTCCCGGAACGGATTCAACGGAGACCATAGCCGCAGTCAATCTTTCGACCTCAATACCCAGCGAATGGGCTGCAGCCAACGAGGCGAGAATATTGTAGCAGTTAAACTGACCCAACATAGGCGCTTTTACTTCTATATCCCCTACCGGAGTGCGGGCCCCAATGACCATCCCCTGAGGCATCATATCTACCGTTAGGGCCTGCCAGTCGGCCTGTGCATGCATGCCATAGGTTATAACTTTCGCATCGGTTATGTCCCCCCACGCTTCCACGTGCGGATCATCCGCATTGAGAACCGCATAGGCATCCGAGGATAGACCGGTAAAAAGCGCGGCTTTTGCTTCGCAATAAGCGGAGAAATCCCCGTGAAAGTCTAGGTGATCCCGCGTGAGATTTGTCCCAATAGCGACGTTGAAGGGTATTCCGTCCACCCGGTGCAGTGCCAATCCATGCGATGAAACTTCCAGTGAGGCTGCCCGCATCCCGTCCGCTACAAAATCGCGCAGGCAGGCCTGTAATAGGTCTGCTTCCGGGGTTGTATTCGGTATTTTCTTTGTGGTCTTATCGGTCGAATAACCCAGCGTACCCAAATAACCGCACGGAATCCCACATCGGCTCAGCAATGCCCGCGTCAGAAAAGCCGTTGTAGTTTTCCCATTTGTCCCCGTAACGCCTACGTTAATAAGCTCATCAGCCGGATCATTATAGAAAGTGCGAGCTACCTGCGACAAGGCAATTCGACAGTCCCGGACCACGATTGTCGTCACATTGCAAGCGACTTCTCTCTCCGATACAATAGCTGCGGCACCGCGGGAAAGTGCGTCATTTATAAACTGATGGCGATCCTGTATTTGCCCTCTGCTGAGGGCAACAAAAATAGATCCCGGTTCAACGAGACGAGAATCGCTGCAAACCCGGACAATCGGCCTATCAAGCGCCCCTTTAACGCGCGCACAAGGCAGCGCCTCGACCAGCTTACGAAGCAGCAATCACAGACCTCGTGCAGGCGAATTAAACTCTTGTTCTAGCACTTCAAGCAGGCGCATCTGGCGGCCTTCTAACGCTTTGACATCGTTGAGATGACTAACATCTTCTCCCAACTGGCAGCGAATATCAACTCCCACAAGAATCTCTTCTCCCGGCTGTGGCACCTGGCCAACCACAACAGAGCCCTGCCCTTCGGCTTGGACTTCGATACCCCTCAGTTGCGCGGTTAGATAGGCCGCGCTACGCGTCATACCGCGCAAGTCCGGCACCATCCTAGTTGAAACGAGATTTCCGCCCATCGGACGGTCGGCCAACAACCCTCCCGGCAGGTGAATAATTCGCTGCATTACGCGCTGAAAAGCAGGAGCGGCTACACTTCCTCCCCAGCGCTCCTTCCTCGGATCGTCAACCACAATAACACATACGTACTGCGGCTTCTCGACCGGAAGAAAGCCTGCAAAAGAAACGATGCTCGCATCGGGATCGTAGCCCAGTCCGTTCTCAGCAGCTTTTTGAGCAGTCCCCGTTTTTCCAGCAACCGAAACGCCTGCAATTTGCGCACGACTCCCAGTTCCACGGTCAACAACCCCCTGTAAGATCTCCCGCAGGATAGCGGCTGTCTTTTCACTAACAACGCGACGTAAAACACGAGGGCTCTTTTCCTCTCCTAGAAGGCCTCCTTCTCGATCGGCATAGCCCTTTACAATCTGTGGGACTAAGAGCTCTCCCCCATTGGCAATTACGGCATAGGCCTGCGCAAGCTGAAGCGCCGTAACGCTAATCTCTTGCCCTATGGAAATAGTTTCTTGAGAACGATCAGACCAGCGGCCAACGCGCTGCAATATCCCGCTGCTTTCTGCGGGCAGTTCAACTCCACTTCGCGTAGCAAAACCAAAGCTACGGATGTATTGGTAGTATCGTGCACGGGGCAAACGACGAGTAAACTTTATCACGCCGATATTGCTGGACTGTTCGATGACTTCAGCGAACGTCAAATTGCCGTGAGGCGTTATATCGCGTATGAGATCGCCATTAGAAAGCTTTAACAGACCCTCTTCACAGTCCACCTGCTCGTCTACCTGTGCAAGACCGTCTTCGAGCACGGCAGCGGCTGCAATAACCTTAAAGGTCGACCCCGGTTCGTAGGCGTCGGCGATCACCCGATTGCGACGCTGCAGTGCCGTGGAACGCCCCGAGTGATTCGGGTCAAATAATGGCACGTTGGCCAAGGCTAAAATTTCACCCGTAATGGGGTCTATAATTATGCCCATGGCGCTGGCTGCATCGGCCTCTTTTATAGTCCGAGCGAGCTCTTCTTCTAGAATACTCTGATAAAGGGCATCGATAGTCAGAACGACGCTGTGACCGTTTTTCGCCGCGGCCTGCTGCTGGATACTCCCAGGCACTTGCAAACCCCGTGCGTCGACAAAGGCAACCTGCGCACCTTCTGTTTCGCGCAGGACGCTATCAAACGCTCGCTCAACCCCCTCACGACCCTCATTGTCGATATTTGTATGGCCAAGAAGCTGTCCGGCAAGGGATCCCAGCGGATAGAAACGACGCGTTGCACCATGGCTATAAACACCGGCAAACGAATCTGCGCGGGCATCGACGGCGGCCGCATCTACCTGACGGGCCAAATAGACAAAAGACCGCGCTCCGCTCAGCTGCCCAACGATTTTTTCACTGTTAACGCCATTCAGACGTGCGAAGAAATTGGCGACCGCTTCGGGATCCTGCACGTGCTCGGGCCTAGCATAGAACGACCGCGCCTTGACATCGGTGGCCATTTCAGTCCCGCGACGATCCAAGAGACTTCCTCGCTTAGCTGACAGCGAGGTCTGACGTACATACTGGCCATAGGCTCTTTCAGCATAAGCCTCACCCAAAAAACCCTGTATGTATACGAGCCGGGCGATGACGATCCCCCAAAGAAACAACCCTATCCAAGCCGCAATGCGCAGGCGCCGCGGTCCACACCACGAATCCTTCCGCCGACTCTCACGCACCTAATCAAGATCCTTTGCCGACCAATTATTTGCTACAGTCTCTCCCTCGACCGAATAGACCATACCTATCTGCCCCACGGCGACGTGTTCGATCAACTCCAACTTCTTTCTGAAGGCGATGCCTGCCATCAAGCGTGTTCGCTCTTCATTCAGGGCGACCAACTGATGCTGGGCCTTATCATATTGCCTATACATGTGAGCCACTTCCACCTTCTGCCACACACGAAATAGCATCGCTCCGACAAGTAGGGAGATAATGGCGATGCCGCGCCAGCAGTGCATTGACACAGCCGACTTAGGCTGAATACGGGTCATTTTTGATCCTCTATTCTCTCATAAACGCGCAAAATGGCACTGCGCGCCCTGCTGTTGTTTTCAATTTCTTTTTCCGTGGGCCGTATACGCCCGCGGCCCACCTTGCAAAACTCCGGTTTTTGGTCACACGCACACACAGGTAAACGCGGAGGACATATACAACGCCTCATCCGGTCTGCCATAAACTGCTTTACTATGCGATCTTCTAAGGAATGATAGGCTATTACCGCAATGCGACCTCCGATGCACAGATGACGCGTCGCGGCCTGCAAACCAACGGCGAGCTGATCCAGTTCGCCGTTTACTGCAATACGAAAAGCTTGAAAAACGCGGGCCAAGGTCTTGTGCAACATCTTTGGACGCGTGCTTTCAACGGCGCGCCGCAAATCATTTGTCGTTTCTATGGGGGCTTCTTCACGCTGACGAACAATCGTCCGCACGATAGACATTGCTCGCCGTTCCTCTCCATAATCCCGTACGATTTGCAATAATTCTGCCTCCGTTGCTTCGGCAATCAAATCAGCAGCGCTTGGGCCTTGACCGCCCTCCATTCGCATATCCAGTGGACCGTCTGCTCTGTAACTGAAGCCGCGATGCGGAGCATCTATTTGGTGCGAAGACACCCCTAAATCAAAAAGAGCACCGCTGAACCTATCCACGGACGAATCAAATATAAGGTCCTCAAGCTCTTTAAAGCTAGCCCTTTTTACTACAACTCGTCGATCACCGCCAAGGGAGCTGCGCACCTCATCAACCGCATCAGGGTCGCGATCGACGGCCCAAAGCATCCCTCGACAACTGAGCGACTCTAACAGCGCACGGCTGTGACCGGCTCCTCCCGCTGTCGCATCCAGATAGATTCCATCGGGATCAGAGACCAATTCCTGAACAACACTATCGAGTAGAACTGGTTCGTGATAGGCCATGGAACGCGTTCTCCCTCTTACAGATCCAAGTGCTCAGCGGCATCTTCCATGCCCTCATCCGCTTCTTCCATGAATGCTTGCCAATCACCTGGGTTCCAAAATTCCAGCTTGTCTAACGCACCTATCACTACCATCTGTTCACCAATGCCCGCACGCTCTAATAGCTTACGTGGGATACCCGCCCGACCCTGCCGATCCATTCTCACTTCGGACGCCTGTGAGAGCATCGCGCGAATAAAGACCCGATTTCTTCGTTCGGTCTGCGGAAGCCGCATCAGCTTCTTTGCAGTCTCTCCCCAAACGTGCTGAGGATAAGCCGTCAAGCAATGGTCAAAACCTCGAACCACAACAAAGGTGCTATCTGCTTCTGGGGGCAGTTTCCGACGGAACTCAGCAGGCACAAAGATGCGCCCCTTTTCATCTACCGGAACGTCGTATTCTCCGAGAAACTGATCCACTACCCGCGCCTTTTTAAGTTTAAACACTTCTCCCCGGCCCACCCTTTTACACCCCTTTACACCACTTTTACAAAAATCTCACAAAGCCCTATACATGTCAAGCATAAATTTTACAATTAGATAGGATCATTTATAGCCTCTTTTATTGAACAAGCGCACATACAACACTTATTAGTGTTGTATGCACACTAATAAGTGTTGTACATACACAAAAAAAGGTGGGAAAGGCGGCCTAACAGGAGGCCCTTCCCACCCTCTTCAACTTCTCAGACGGTATAGCTAGTTTTTGCTATTATTCGACGGGAGCAAACTCTAGCACGCGCCGGTAGATCGGCTTACCCACAGCAAGGTATTTCTCTTCGTAGTTGGTTTTGGCCCCCATCCATTCAGCCTCGACTTCTCGCATAGAATGACTCTGAGCCAACACTTCAACCATTACATCAAAGTATTCACCAAAGTCCGTAGCCAACCAGAGGCGTCCCCCCGGCACCAACGTGCGCTCAACTTCACTTAAAAACTCTTGATTAAAGAGCCGGCGCTTGTGATGGCGTTTTTTAGGCCAGGGATCGGGAAAGTAGATGTGATACGCATTAACGGATTTTTCAGGCACAAAAAATTCGACGAATTCGCGCGCATCTGCACGGACAAATCGCACGTTGGAAAGTCCCCTGCGCATACATCGAGCATGGGCCATGCGGACATATTTCATCGCCCATTCAATTCCGACAAAATGGATATCATCTCGGCGCACCGCAGCATCGATTAGAAACCGCCCTTTGCCAATCCCAATCTCAATCTCTACCGGTTTTTCGTCACCAAAGACTTCCGTCCAGTCCAACGTGGTGTCCCCATCGCCCACATCGGCCAACTGCAGTAGCAACTCGAGGTCAGCCCCGATCGGCATAACATCCCTCCACTAAAATACGCGTCACAAAAAGGGTATAAAAAAACGGACGCCGATCGGCAGCGATCGGCGTCCGCAAGAATATCGGATTGGAGTCGATTTAAATCAACCCGCAGCTTCGCTTTGAGAAGGCAATCCACAAAACTGCTGATAATCGATGAGCTCTGTCACCGTGGGATTATCCCCGCAGACGGGACATTCGCTATCGCGCCGCAGCTTTAATTCGCGAAACTTCATATCCATTGCGTCGTAAAGAAGCACGCGTCCTATCAACGGTTTACCTTCCCCTAATATCAGCTTGACAACCTCCGTCGCTTGCATGAGTCCTACCGTACCCGGCAAGACCCCCAATACGCCGCCCTCGGCACAGCTGGGAACTTCTCCGGGCGGAGGCGGCTCTGGATAGAGACAGCGATAGCAGGGGCCTTCACCAGGCACGTAGACCGTTGCCTGTCCCTCAAAGCGGAAAATGCTCCCATCTACTACCGGCTTTCCCGTCAACACGGCCGCGTCGTTGACTAAGTAACGCGTGGGAAAATTATCGCACCCGTTCACTATGATATCGTACTCTGCCATTACGTCGTAGATATTGTGCGAAGTCAAGAGCTCATAATGGGTTCGCACATCAATACCTGGGTTCAGATCGAGCAGACGATCGCGAGCAGCCTCGACCTTGGGTCGCCCCACGTCGGACTCTCCAAATAGCACTTGCCGCTGTAGATTGCTCTTATCAACTACATCAGCATCAACCAGACCGATTTGTCCAACGCCTGCTGCGGCCAGATAGAGCGCCGTTGGGCATCCTAAACCACCGGCTCCGACGAGCAGCACGCGCCCTTTAAGCAACTTCTGCTGGCCCCCTTCGCCGACTTCGGGTAAGATAATATGACGGGCGTAGCGCTGCATATCATCTTCCGACAGCAGCCCTCCCTGCTCAAACTGATAGCCCGCATCTTTCCACCCTTTAAATCCACCGATCATCGACTTCACGTTCTCATAGCCCATAAAGGCCAAATCTCGGGCAGCGAGTGCAGAGCGGTTGCCCCCGGCACAGTAGAGCACAATCTCTGCAGAGCGGTCCATCGTGACGTCTTCCTCAATATTCAGTTCGAGAAATCCCCTCGGTATGAGCGCTGCGCCAGAAATATACCCATCCATCACCTCATCGCGCTCGCGCACGTCGACAAGATGAATTTCAGCACCAGCGCCCAACTGCTTTTGCACTTGTTCGGCCGTAACTTCTGCTATGTCTTGCTTCACTTTGCTCAGAAGCTGGCTTGAGGTCACGCTCATATATTCCTCCAATGATTCTTAAATTGCGACTGTTTTCTCTGTGTATTCATTTTCTCCATTGTCCCTCACGCCGACTCTCAGGCTCTCAACTAAGCCAACCACCCTATCGGCCACGTAATCGACCTCTGACTGCACGGTAAAACGCCCCATTCCAAAACGCAGCGTTGATTGAGCTTCCATATCACTGCGCCCCATCGCCGATAAGACGTGCGAGGGAACGGGCGTATCCGACGAGCACGCAGCCCCAGAAGAGAGCGCAATGTCCCGAAGATCTGATATCAATTCCGTCCCACTAACGCCAGAAAAACTGAGGCTTAAATGTCCGGGGAGACGCTCTTGCTCGCACCCGTTAAAGCCACATCCATCTAGTCGACTCGTAATGCGATCGTGCAGCCGATTGCGTAGCGCAATCAACCTGGCACCCTCTTCTCTCAGCGAGGCTCCAGCAATCTCACAGGCTCTGCCCAAACCAACAATACCAGGAACATTAAGCGTCCCAGCGCGCAGACCGCGCTCTTGCCCCCCCCCGACAGTCTGTTCCATAATTCGCACGCGCGGTGAGCGCGAGCGCACATACAGAGCCCCTACGCCTTTCGGAGCATATAGCTTGTGGCCAGAAAGCGAGAGCAAATCGATTCCCATCGACTCGACATCTATTTCTATTTTGCCAACCGCCTGTGCACCATCGCAGTGAAAAAGTACTCCACGCGCTTTGCATAGAGCCCCAATCTCGGCGAGAGGATGCAGCGTTCCAACTTCGTTATTAGCCGCCATCAGCGAAACCAACACAGTATCGCTCGTTATGGCCTGATCCAACGCATTGAGGTCGATTCGACCTGCGGAATCGACGTTCAAATGAGTGAGCCGAAATCCCCGACCTTCCAGCATCTTACACACGTCCAGCACCGCTTTGTGCTCGGTCTTAGCCGTGATTATATGCCCGCGTTTAACCCAATCGGCGACGCCTTTGAGCGCCAAGTTATTTGCCTCCGTTGCGCCCGAGGTGAAAAGCACCTCCCGCTCGCGCGCATTTAGAAGACTTGCAACCTGTTGACGCGCCTGCGCAACGGACATAGCTGCCTTCTGACCAAAGCTGTGCGTCGCACTAGAAGCATTTCCATACGATTCACAGAAGTGGGGCAACATGCAATCAAGCACGCGCCGATCCACAGGCGTGGTTGCCAGATAATCCATGTAAATGGGTAAAATGAGGTCTGACATAAATCAGGCGCTAAAGGACTCTCCGCATCCGCAGGTAGTGCGCGCGTTGGGGTTTTCGATCTTAAACCCCGCCCCCATCAAGCCGTCGCTGTAATCTAACGTGACCCCGTTCAGGTACAAACTACTCTTCATATCGATAAAGATCTTCACGCCATTGATTTCAAATACGTGGTCCATATCGCCACTATCTTCGGCAAACTCCAACTTGTATTGGAAACCCGAACATCCGCCGCCCATCACGCCCATGCGCAACCCACCGTCAACGTGACCATCCTTATCTATCAAGGCTTTAATCTTTTCTGCAGCAACATCCGTTACAACGACCATAGTCGATTCCTTCCCATCGTGAATAGCCCAGTGGGGGCTATTCGAAAATAGAAGACTCTATAACATCCGGGACTTCATCATGCTGACAATAGACGTCACACTGATGGCAGTCTCGTTCTGAAATTTCCTTGTCACAACACAGGCACCCGTTGAGAATTTCAATTGCTTGATCATTTCTTTGCATCATCTTCTGATAGTGCAATATTCGAGCACCAATCTCTTCCTGTTGCCACTGCAAATGCTCTATGAGCGAAGTGGCTAATTCTCCGCCCGTTGCACGCTGTGTTTTAAGGAGGAATAGATCACGGATACGCTCCAGATCAAATCCCAGCTCTTTCAAACTCTGGATAATCTTAAGGCGACGCAGCTGAGCATCCGAATAGAGACGGAATCCGCCTCCCGTACGTTCTTCAGGTTCGATTAACCCGAGCTCTTCGTAATAACGGATGGTTCGAGCGGTCACCCCAGCTCGATTTGCTAAATCGCCAATTTGCATCATGGATTCTCATCTTACCAGAAATGCAGGTTCTCAATTATCTTATTTAGTGTAAAGGAAACTCTCCTAGCAGTCAACCGCCTTAAATTGAGCACTCTATCAATTTCCGCAATCGGACTAAGGCCCTGTTTAAAAGGGCACTTAAAGCACTTCTAATACTTCTGAAGGCAGACCCTTCCATCTCTGTGGGGACGCACTCTTCTCTCTCATTTTCTGAGTGAAACAATCCTCACTCTCAGACGTCCATGCATTATGCCGAAGATTCGAACATCTAAATTTTCTGCAGAGTTCATATTCGGAATTATATTCTGGCCGTAACGACTTGTTAACTTTGAAAGAGATGTCATGGTCTATTTAATCGCGTTTTTTATCAGCTTTCTCACCTGGCAGTGCGAAGCGACGACGGTCGAGCGCTTTTCCCTGCATCAGCTCGCGACCCAATCCGAGCAAATTCACGTTGTCACTTGCTTAGAAAGCTCGTATGAATACGCAGACGGACAGCCCATCACTCGGTATAAATTTGCGGTCACCGAGACCATCAAAGGCCCTCCCAATGCGCATATAACTCTCCATCTCCCCGGTGGTATCATCGGCGCATTCGAATCGCGAATCGCAGGCATGCCGACTTTTTCTATAGGTTCACAGGATGTTCTATTTTTGACGGCCCCCAACCGAGCCGGTTTTGCCTGGCCCATGGGACTCGGCCAAGGCGCATTTCAAATACGGTTGGACGGAAACGACGCTCCCCGCGTATACCAACGCCTCAACGGCCTCACTTTACACGATAGGGCCGCTAAACCTGCACCCGAAATCGAACCCGTTCAGGGTAGTGAGCTGGCCTCTTTCCTCCAACGCGTGCGTTCTCTGAGCAAATCAAATGACAGCGCACAGTAAACTCTTTGCCCTCCTGTTCATCTGCTGTGTATACAGTCCAGCACAGGCCTTCCTCATACAAACTTTCAGCGGGGAAGATGCTCCTATCCAGCAAACTTGGGCGAGTCCAGAACGCATCCCCTTTGTTTTATATGATGCCGGATCCGACGACCTAACCGATGCAGAGAGTCATCGGATTATCCGCGAGAGCTTTCAAGTTTGGGAAGACGTCCCCAGCGCGCGAGTTGCCTTCTCAGATTTAGGCGTTACTTCAACGAGAACGCCTTCGCGCAGAGATCGGCGCAACCTCATATTCTTTGACGAGACCAATGCTTTTCTACAGGCTCCTCGAGGATCGGGTATCATTGCCGTCACTCGCCTCAATTCCAATGCACTCACCGGCAAGATAACGGACGCAGACATCATCTTTAATGGGTTGGAGTTTCGCTTTTCAAGCAACGAACAGCCCGTCCGAGGCACCGTCAACCTCAAGGATGTGGCCGTTCATGAGGTGGGACACTTACTCGGCTTAGAGCACACGCCCTTGGACGGTCCTGCCAGTTCGCGCCCAACGATGAACCCGTTTAACCGCGGCGACGGACCGGGACTCGGACAAACCTTAGAGGCAGACGATATAGCAGGTGTCAGCTTCCTATACCCCACGCCCGAGTATGCACTGAGCGTTGGCAGCATCAGCGGTACTGTGAGCAACTTAGAGGGGAATGGACTCTTCGGCGTACATATAGTGGCCCAAAACACCGAGACCCAGACGCAAATCAGCACGGTATCGGGTGCCTACGACGGGCAGGGAGGGCGTTATAGGATAGAAGGCTTACCTCCTGGCCCCTACCGCGTGCAAATGACTCCCATAGAGGGTTCCATAAACGCAGATAACTTTGGTGGAATATTCAGCGAGTTCGCCACAGATTTTACCCCTGAATTCTACGACAACAGCCGAGTGGAAAACACGGCGCAGACAATCGAAGTGCAAGCCGGTCAGACCGTCCGAAAAATTGATTTCACAACCGGCTTTATCCGACCGGGATTTCCCAGCGTAGAACTGTCTGGACTAGCCGCAAATACCCCCGACACCACGGGTCCATACACGGTGCGCGTCCAAGCGATCAACACAGACCAACTCTGGTTGCACTACCGCAGCAGCTTGGCCCTCTCCGACCGTATACCCATGCGATCTGCGGGAGAAAACATATTTGCGGCCAATATCCCAGGCCAACCCGTCTCTGCACAAATTGAGTATCGCATTGAGGCGCGCAACGACTCCATTGACCAAATTTTTTACCCAGAAAACGAGCGTTGGTTCAGCTTTAATATCCTCGAACTCAGCGGCGCGCCCTTGGCATTTACAGCACTGCGCGGATCGGACTTTATCAGCGTCGTTGATACCGACACCCGAGCAGAACAGGCACGCATTGCCGTAGGCGACGAACCCATCCAGATCATAGCGGGGCCCGCGGGGCATTTTCTATACGTGTCGAACCTCTCCTCTAACGAGATCAGCGTTATTTCTGCCGCAACCTTTCAAGAAGTTGAACGCATCGAAACCGCCGTGCAGCCCTTAGATATGGCCATTAGCCCCAACGGCAGCACGCTCTATGCCACCAACTCCGGGGCCGGAACACTTACGATCGTCGATTTAGAAACGCGCTCAGCCCGCACCGTATGGCTTGCCGGCCTGAGCACCGGACCATACGGCATCGCTGCCCGCAACGACAAAGTATTCGCCACGGATCTAACCAACGACCAGCTCCTCATCATGGATTCGGAAGGCATCATACAATCGAGGATAGACGTAGCCCCACAGCCCCGCTCTCTAGCAATGAGTCCAGATGGAAAGCTGCTTTACATCACGAGCATGGGGGAAAATGTGTTAACCGTTATCGACGCCGAAACGGACCAAATCGACGGTAGAGCACGCCTTCCCGTAAGCGGCACCTTTGCCGTTGCAGTCCATCCCACGGGCGAGAAGGTGTACTTGACAGCCCATGACGAAGGAAGCGTCCTCATACTCAAGGCGGATGATCTGAGCATACAGGCCCAAATAGCCACGGGCGATAATCCACGCGGCATAGCCTTCACTCCAGACGGGCAGACGGCGTTTGTGACCAACGCCTTTTCGGACGAAACCGTTTTAATAGATGCTACTACGGACAGGCTCGTTGGACGGTATCGTTCGGGAGATGAGCCGCGCGGTATCGTCGTGAACAATCCCGTACAGCTCTCGCAGGATACCTCTGTGTATGAGATGGGCGCTACGCCCTCGCGCTACAGTCTAGATCCTCCCTATCCCAACCCGTTCAATGCAGAAACGCAGATTATTTACAGGCTTCCGGCAGATGGTCAGACTCTGCAGCCCGTTCGCCTTGAAATTTATAACGGATTGGGGCAGCGAGTGCGTATGTTGATAGCCGCCGTACAAGAACCCGGCAATTACCGAGTTCAATGGGATGGACGTGATGAGAGCGGAGAGATGATGTCGACGGGCGTCTATATCCTCTCGCTGCAGGCCGGTCCCTACCGCCAAGCACGTAAACTACTCCTTCTCCGCTGACTCCTGAATAAAACCCTCCACGCTGAAGTAGCGGAAACCGGTGTCGCAAAATAGAGTTACCAACCGCTGGGTTGGCCTCATTTCTTTTGCGATCCGGAGGCTAGCAGCAACGTTTGCCCCCGAAGATGGCCCCAGTAGGAGCCCTTCTTCCCTAGCGAGGCGCCGCGCGTAGTAAAAAGCTTCGTCATCTTCGATCGCAATGACTTGGTCAATGAGGCTCCGCTCGAGGACATCCGGGACAAAGCCGGCCCCGATGCCCTGTATCCCGTGCAGGCCGGGCTGTCCGCCGCTTAAGACGGGCGAACTCGCTGGCTCGACAGCAACGATCTGCAAATTGGGAATGGCCTCTTTCAAAACAGACCCAACGCCCGTAATGGTACCGCCGGTGCCAACGCCCGCGACAAAAGCGTCGAGCTTACCTTCTGTGGCCTCTAAAATTTCGCGGGCGGTCGTTTGCCGGTGTGCTTCGGGATTAGACTGATTGTGAAACTGCTGCGGCATAAAGTACCGGGAAGGATCGGCAGCGACAATCTCTTCGGCCCGGGCAATTGCTCCTCCCATATCGTCGAGGGCCGGTGTCAGCTCGAGCTCCGCCCCGTAACTGGCCATTACCAGGCGGCGCTCTACGCTCATATTTTCCGGCATGGTGAGCACGAGGCGATATCCCAATGCCGCCGCCGCCATTGACAGGGCAATACCCGTATTGCCGCTTGTGGGTTCGACAATCGTCATACCGGGACGCAGGATTCCCTCTGCTTCGGCAGCGCGAATCATGCTTATTCCGATCCGGTCTTTCACACTGCCGGCTGGGTTGCGCGATTCCAACTTGCCGTATATCGCAGCCCCCTCCGACAACCCCATCCTCTGTAGCTTAATTAGAGGCGTATTGCCGACGGTATCGAGTATATTATCCGCTATTTGCAGCGGGTCAGCTTCCATTAGACACTGCCCTCTCTGTTTATCATAGTACGAACTTAATCCGCACCTACCGTCTCGACAAGAGCGCGTTCGGAAAGCTCTCCGCTTACATATCGCTGAAGATCAGCGACGATCACACGAAATGCTCGTTCTCCACGCACGCGCGCCTGAGACGACTTATCCCGCTGGTGATGCCAGGGCAGCACTTCTCTGAGATAGCGAGCCTCTATCGCGTTCTGCGTCGTAGGATCGGCCTGGACAATCCGCAGTGAGCGTATTTCGCCAAAGTTAATATTAGGCGTTCCCACACCATTTATAAGCGCGGATATCTGCCCCCACCCAGAAGGTGTTTTAAAAAAAAGCCAGGTATAGTACGGATTGATTCCGCTCAGACGCACTAAGTCTACAAAACAGCCGACGTTTGCCTTTCCAGAACCCGCATATACCGCCATCCTGTTGCGCCCCAAAGCTCCCGCGCCCGAGCGTGGAAAGAGTAAATCCCCAGCCCGTACTCTACTCCTCTCTGGGTCGAATTCACCGCAGGCCTCTACGCGTATCAGACCGCTCTCGTCGAGTCCAGTCTCAACGATATCTCCTTGGCGAATAATCGACGTGCCCTCTGCTACGGGGGCCGGCTTTCGCCCCGTCACGATTGGACCATAGGTAAGGTGTTCAATAAAATGTCCCAGAGGCTGGGTGGAAAAGCGCCTATTGAGCTGACGTACCAACGACGCCCCACGCCAGTATCCGACGTCCCATCGTCTGTTAACAAAGGAGGTTTGACGTACCCTACACGTCGATAATAATGCCCCTTTGCCCCGACCTACCTGCGCTAGAAATGGGGACACTTCAGACTGTTTCACATTCGTCTTAGGTCTGTAGAGACGAGTGGTATGACTTCTGCGGTTTTGCCCCTTTTTAAAGATAATTGCGGCGGTTTTTGCATTGAGCCCCCTACCGCGAAAAACAGAAGGAGGCAGTTCAATTACTTCTGTCAGGATAAAATCGCGTAAGAGATGATCGCGCGCAGACTGCAGCTTTGCGTTGGCCAAGACACCCTCTGGAAGCACGAGCACACCCCATCCCCCGGGGCTGAGCACCTGCAGTGCACGCTCGATAAAGAGTAACTCTATGGGATAGCTGTCCCGGTTTTCACCCAGACCTTTCCACAGTGGAAAACGCTCGGCTAAGTTGCGCGCAGCCGGCTCCCCCATGGCCGCATAGAAATTGGCCATCTTACCGAAGGGCGGATTGCCGACTACGATATCAAAAGTACCGTCCTCCACCCCGTCAAACACGCCCAATAACCCGTCACCGGTGAGCGAATTGCCCGAACGGTCCGCCCAACGTTGGTCGATCTCGATCCCATACGCATCTTCTGGCCGCACCGTTCCACTCTCAATGAGTACGTCTAGCCAAACCCCCGCTCCAGCCGCTAGATCAATGGCTCGTATATCTCGCTCTGATTGGTCTACGCAGCGCTTTTGCACGAGGCGCCAAAGTTCGAGGACCACGTTACGAGGCGTAAAATACTGCGCCAACTGGACATCGGGCTCAGGAATGTCTCCCGACCTACTCAATTTCGTATCCCCGCCGTTACACACGTGTGACCACCCTTCAACTAAAAACAATTAAAACCATTATAACTAAGTAGCTTTCAAGCCCTATTTAGACTGGCACATTTCCTGCTAAGCAACTTCCTACGACGCATTCGCTCTTTCCCTTAACAGGCTCAAGGAGATGCTATGTCACAGCTCAAAATGCCGAACATCAATCAAGTTGCGCTCAGCGGACGGCTGGTCCAAGAACCCGATTTCACTCTGAGTGAAACGGGCACGGCTCGCCTTACAGCGCGCATTGCCGTTAACCGCACCTACCGCGATCGAAACGACGCATGGCAAGAAGAAACGTCTTTTTTCGATATCGTACTTTGGCAAAAAGCCGCAGAGTCGTTTGCCCAACGACTCCACAAAGGGACTCCGGTTTTTGCCAGCGGACGCCTCCAAAGTCGCACCTGGCGGGATGCTGAAGAGAAGAGCCATCACAAGACCGATATACAGGTCCGCAACCTGCAAATCTTAGAGCGTGAAGAATCGGAAAGAGACCTCTCTGACTCGTTTGGGACACCGGAGAACGGATCGCTCACTGCCGCTTAATACCCCTTTGGCACGGCGGGCAGTCGGGTGCAGTCGGCGGATAAACGAGACGCGCCACGCACTGTCCGCCGGCCATTTCTACTCGTATTGCTCAAAGAGGGCGGCAATACCCATCCCACCACCAATACACAGCGAAGCCACGCCAAAACGCTCCTTACTGCGCACCATTTCGTGCAGGAGTGTCGTAGCCACGCGGGCGCCACTTGCTCCCACAGCGTGACCCATAGCGATAGCACCCCCATTCACGTTGACGCGTGCCCAGTCCAAATCCAACTCGCGCCCAACCGCTATACTTTGCGCAGCGAATGCCTCGTTAAGCTCAACCCGTCCAATCCGATCTAAGCTGAGATCTGCCCGTTTCAAAAGGGTGCGAATAGCAGGAGCTGGTCCAATACCCATAATACGAGGATCAACCCCCGCACTAGCCACCCCTCGAACATAGGCCAAGGGCTTGAGTCCAGAGGAACGCGCGGTCTCTGCGCGCATCATCAGCAGCAGGGCCGCGCCATCATTAATCCCAGAGGCATTGCCGGCCGTTACCGTTCCCTCTTTTTTGAAAGCGGGTTTTAATTCGTTGAGCTGTTCTGCCGTCACATCAGGACGCGGATGTTCGTCCACAGAACAGACTACTTGACGCCCTCTTTCCTCTACGGGTACTGGAATAATTTCACCGTCAAATCGCCCTTCCGATTGAGCCTGTCCCCAGCGCCGCTGACTTTCGACGGCAAAGTCGTCTTGCATGGCCCGATCTATACTGTATTGCTCAGCCAAGTTTTCTGCCGTCATACCCATATGGCAATCGTAAAAGCAGTCCCAAAGGCCGTCTAAGAGCATCATGTCTTCAACGGCACCATGGCCCAGCCGCTGCCCCCAGCGAGCTCCGGGCAACACATAGGGAACCTGACTCATATTTTCCATGCCGCCCGCCAACACGACGTCTGCTGTGCCTGTCTGCAATGCCTGCCAGGCTAGCCCAACCGACTGCAGGCCCGATCCACACAGCTTGTTTATGCTCATAGCCGTGACTTCATAAGGCAGTTGAGCTGATAGAACGGCCTGCCTAGCCGGATTGGCGCGTGCACCGCCTTGATAGACCATCCCCATTATAACTTCGTCGATGTCTCTACCGGTCAGGTCCGAACGAACAAGACATTGCTCTATCAGAGTCGCCCCCAAGTCTACAGCAGAGCAATTTTTAAAACAGCCTCCAAAACGTCCCGTCGCCGTGCGCACGGCGTCAACTACCACTACATCTTTCATGGTGCACTCACTTGCATTGACGATATTCCGTATTATCTCTATTTTTTCAATACTGTTGCCGTATGGAGATCCGAATGGCCTGGGAAAAAAGCAAAGCGTTTTTAGAAAAGGTGCAGATCAGCAGCATTGTTCTCTATCTTGTCTGTCTCGGCGGCTACGCAATACCCGTCGACGCTTTGCATGAAACCTATGACGCCGTGCGAGCCGATATTTTTGGCTTCGCTTTTTTCTCGCTCTTCATAGCCTCGACCGTCCTACTCACCTTCGAGAAAGACGATTCGTCCGAGGAGCCGGCAAAACAGTAGCGAAGGGGGGCTGTAGCTCAGTTGGGAGAGCGCGGGCTTTGCAAGCCTGAGGTCGTCGGTTCGATCCCGTCCAGCTCCACCATTATTTAACCTCTTGCTTTTAAACAAGAGGTTATTTTTTTATCGCATAGCCCATCTGTAAAAATATCATTCTACCCTACTCCAATATATTGGTTGACGCGTAAAACGGGTATCAGAAACATGCTCTCAGTAGGATAGAGCACTGCAGATCCTTCCCAAAATAAATCGCAGGGTAAAGCCCTTTCTATTAGTAAGCGATAGAAACGGCTCTTTCATACGTATGCACTCCACTATCTGCCTGCACTTCTAAACGGAGCACATACAAACCAGGGCTAAGTAACCTTCCATCCCCATCCAGTCCATCCCATATAACCGTGCTCCTTCCGCTAACCCCATTACCATCTACCACCGCTCCGCGATAGCGTCCTGAAAAATCGAATACACCTAATCGCACCGGAACGTCTCCCAATATATTGATCAGATCATATTCGACATATAGCTGGTCGTTTATTCCATCCCCATTCGGTGTAAACACCGCCCCGGAAAGCCTCATTGCTTGAATAGCACGGCTTTTTAAACCAATTAAATCGACTTGGAGTCGGTCTCCGTCCGCCAGAGGATCCGCATCTCCTGGCGTCAATCCCTGTGGCACTTCATATGGCCGTTCACTATGCAATACCTGACCGGAAAAAACCGTACCAATGGCAAAAACCTCCGCTCGAAAATCCACTTCTATTAGTTCACTGGTCAGCTGGGTATCGATTAGAGGAATTTGCACGGCGAACCCAGAGCTAGTTATCTCCGCGCGCTTAAAGGAAACGTCCATGCCCCCTATCCGCACGGCATCTATCCCAACAATATGAGCCGGTGTACTGACCACAATCGTGTCAAACCCCAAATCATTAGGCAGGAAATGTGGTTTTATCTTATACGTAAAAAGAGTGGGTTTACCAGAAGGCACTACCACCGGTACAATTTCAGCCAACGCTGCATTCACAACCGGCGGATTCGACACCGCAAATTGCAGGTAATCAAGGGTTCCACTCGCTAGATCAGTAGAAGAGAAATCCGCGCGCACCTGCACATATTGTCGCGACTTTAGTGCGCCCATATCTCCGCTTCCCATTGTAAAAGGGAAAGCCGTATTCCAAAATGTCCAGTTCTCTGTATCGTGCGTAACTCCAGCTTTCGCGCCGGACTCTACTTGCTTATACGTGCGTAAGGTCAGGGGTTTTCCCTTTTCATCAAAGCGACTGCGTTCATCCCCCCTAAAGGTGAAACGCCAGTAATTGTTGGGATCATCATCGTCCCCAGCACGCATACTTAATTCTATATTTGCACCTGGATCTTGCTGACCGCTCCAAATTAGGGGTCCAATACTGGCAGGCCCCCCTAGGTCAATGACATTAGAAACAAAGCTAGAGAAAGGAGCAGGACCGATGCCATAAATCTCAAACTCGGCCACCTCCCAGATACCACGCGTATTCTCTGGTCCCTCAAAGAGCACGTACCGCACGGGCGTGCGAGGCATAACTAGGTTTATAGTGGGCTGCGCATTTTCGCTGATGTTATGGACGACGTCTACATCGAAATCAGCAAAGCGCAGACGATATTCTCGCGTTCCGTCTTTAAGTGGATCCCCATCATTAATGCCAATTAGAAACTTCTCAATAAAGCGATGAGTTTTAAATTTCTCACGTGGGAAGAGGCGGATTCGATCCAGCAAAAACCGTCCTCCAAGATCGAAAAGCCAATATTTTTCTTGCGGCCCCAGACCAGAAACGCGCACGTAATGACCATCTCCCAAGTATGCGGTTTCAGGATCCCCATCGAATATAACCGCGTCTCCCTCCTCGCGATTTTTCCAACCTGCCCATTCCAATATTTGGATTTGCCCACCAAATTCGCTTTCGATCAGCGGCGTTAAGTTGATGTTGGGATTGAGCCGAACGGGGGCGATTGATCCATTGGCGACATCTAATTGCCTAAGTTCACCGTGAAGGGTAGGTTCAGCACTGACCCAATCGAGCTGCACGAATTCGTGTGAAACAGGAATGTCCGGAGCAGGTAGAGAGGCCCCACCAATCCGATAGATCGTTAGAGCGTTAGCAGACTGGAGAACGATAAAAACTAATAGTATGGCGAAGGAAACCGAGTGTTTTCTATTCACTACAACCCCAATTCTCTTACCAATCAACTATCATGAGTAGCAGTAACCAACAGGCCACGCCCGCACCCGCGCATGCTCTTATTTAGACGTAGTACACCCGGATCGCATCTTTCTAAAACACCACCTATTAGGGTACACTGTAAACGCCAAAGCCCGAGGCAAAAAGCCACAACACACCACATATTTGCAGTGGCCTATCTTTCCATACGACATACGTTGGGTTGTCCCCACTTCCCAAGTGATAGGCAATATACAAGTAGCGAAGAAGTCCATATAGGACGAAGGGAATCGTCCACTGCATACGCGTCCCCACACCAGTCGTATCCCCAACCCCTATAGCATACAGTGCATAACACACTAGTGTTGCAGCAGTCAATACGGAAATCATTTGATCGAGGAAGGGCAAGCTATACGCTTCGAGAATCGACCGATGATCTACCGCTCGTTCTTCTAACGCTACAAGCTCCTGTCGCCTCTTAATGGTGGCAAGAAAGAGAGCCAGCATAAACGTGCAAAGGATAAACCAAGTAGATATAAAGACCTGAATAGCCAGAGCTCCGCCTAGCGCACGCAGTAGAAAGCCCGAAGCCACGATGAGAACGTCCAAAAGAACGACGTGTTTGAGGCGAATAGAATAGGCAATATTGATCAGAGCATAGGTCAGTGCAACCCATCCGAAGCCCTCATTCAACCGAAACCCAGCCCATAGACTAAGGAAAGAAAGCAATACCGCCGTAAAAACTGCAGCACCCAAAGGAACGTGACCCGCGGCTATCGGTCTTTTTGATTTAAGCGGATGAACTCGATCCCGCTCGCGATCCATCACATCATTCAATAGGTATACCGCACCACTGAGCAAACAGAAGCACAGTGCGGCCCACGCGCTGCGTAAAAGGTAGTCTACATCGAAGAGATGCTGAGAAAAAAGAATAGCGGGAAAAACAAAAACATTTTTTACCCACTGGCGAGGACGCGTAGAAATTAGGAGTGAATAGAGCATTAGTTGCCTTTGCTAAACGCTTATTTTCCGGCCTAGGAAATGGGCTTGTCGTCTTCTACTATTTGGTCTCCCCCCTGCTGTTTTGCTAAGTCCAGAGCCGCACTCAATCGCTGTAAGATGCTTTCACCAACGGCTTTGGCCTCAAGTTTACCCGAGGCGGGCTCAGGGTCGACCAACACCGTTCCGATACTAAGCGTCAAACCGACCGCATCTTCCCCACAGGAAAAATGGCGCGATACGGACCGCGCTCTAAGTTGACGCGTGCGACGCTTGCCACTGTCGTCCCCCGCATCGGGCATCAGTATAATAAAGTTAGCCCCATCGACGTGGACGATCTTTTCTCCCTCTTCCACAGTTTCTTTTAAGAAAGTGGCAACGCCTTTAACTATTTCATCCCCACCAATGCGCCCAAAGCGCATGTTGATATCTCCAAGTTTGTCAGGAGCTATAATTATGCAAATGAAGCTCTTACCCGTCTCGTTAGCCTGCGCTATAATCGGAGGTAGAAATACCGTTGAGAAACAAACTTTATTGGGTAACCCCGTTAGATCGTCGGTGCCAGCAATGCGCATCCAACGACGATTGCTTGCGCGCAGTTTTTCATTCTCTACACGCAACCGCTCAACTTCTGCCTGTAGCTCATTGACCTCTTCGCTCATACCCAGTCCTATTCTCAACCATCACGCAGTTTAAAAACACGTATCAAATCGTTTGCCGCTTTTTTTGAGTCAACTTACATTAAAACAAGTAATGAAATCCATCTCTATGTTGCCAATGAACAGTATATACTTAATCAGCTTTTTCGCTTCTACAGCAGTTCTGGCTTTGCTGATCTTATGGTACATTCGCAGACAAAAGTATCGGCAGACTCAGCTACGCCTCTTGGGAGGCAGACGGCATATTCTGGACGAGGAAATCGCTGCACAGACAGCATTGCTCCAGGCAATCGATAGCCGCCATCTGGAAAACCTGTGCGAACAGGCTAAAAGTGCGTTAGATGAACTTAATATAGCGCTTGTTGAGAGACAGGCCCATCTACTTAACTATGCAGATCTTGCCCACCTTCAAGAATATAAGATACAGCTATATGATGGAGATATAAATAACACATCTTCATCACCCGCCTCTGGACACTCTGATGGAGAAGAGGAAAACGCAGCCCCACCGCCCTCCCCTCTCCCCAAAGAGAACCCAAAAGGTCGCACCCAGATTGAGAATCAGCTGTTGAAGAAAATTGGACAGATAAACAAAGATCAGTAAAAAAATGCGGCCCGTCCCCTTGGGGAACGAGCCGCATACCTACCAGTAATCACCGGGGATCTATACTTCCATGATCTCCGCTTCTTTATTTTTTACAATCTCATCAATGCGAGCTATAAAGTCGTCAGTTAGCTTTTGAATCTGTTCCTGACCGTGACGCGAGTCGTCCTCAGACATCTCGCCCTCTTTCTGAGCATCCTGGAGCATATCAATCCCGTCACGCCGTCCATGACGCACTGCAACGCGCGCATCTTCGCCTCGCTGACGAGCAATCTTAGTGATATCGCGACGCCGTTCCTCAGTCAGTTCGGGAATGGGTAGACGAATTACAGACCCATCGTTGGCCGGATTCAAACCCAAGTTCTTTTCGGCTCGAATAGCCTTCTCAATCTCGGGAATTAGGTTCGCTTCCCACGGCTTAATAACAATCAGCCTAGGCTCGGGAACGCTCAGCGTCGCCACCTGGTTGATGGGTGACTGATTCCCGTAGTATTCAACCTTAAGATGCTCGAGCATGGCCGTAGATGCACGACCCGTACGAATAGCAGATAGATCGCGTCTGAGCGCTTCTAACGTGCTATCCATACTGCTCTTTACTTCTTCAAGGACTTCTTCTAACATAATTTGACCTCACTTCACTTGCGCAGTGCACCACCGCAGGTAGGCTACTCTTCACCCAAGCGAAAACAGGAAAAGCGACGGACGCCGATTTTCTCACCAATCTTTGCCGTTAAATCTGTTATTAACTGTTCAATCGTTTGGTCGGGGTTCTTCACGAAGGCCTGCTCCATTAAGCAATTTTCTTGAAAGAACTTCTCGACTCGTCCCTGAACAATTTTTTCCGCAATATTTTCCGGCTTGCCTTCGTTTTTCGCTTGCTCAAGAAAAATACCCTTTTCGCGGTCAATAACGTCAGCGGCAATACCATCGCGGTCAACGGCGAGCGGCTGCGCGGCGGCAATATGCATAGCCACATCGCGCCCAAACTGCTGAAAATCGTCCGTGCGAGCGACAAAGTCCGTTTCACAGTTTACCTCGACCAGCACACCTAAGCGACTTCCTGGATGGATATACGATATAATCGAGCCATCCGTCGCATCGCGACCAGCGCGCTTCTCCACCGCCGCCATGCCCTGTTTGCGCAGGTATTCTACCGCCTTGTCAACATCCCCATCTGATTCCTGTAACGCCTTCTTGCAGTCCATCATTCCCAACCCCGTCTGCTTGCGGAGTTGCATAACAGCCTTAGCCGATATTTCTGCCATTTGAATTCTTCTCTGTTAACGGTATGATTAAAAGCCGACCGCACACTTACGACTGTGCGGCTTCTCCCTCTTCTTTTACCTCGGCAGTTGCCTCAGCAGCTTCATCCTTGTCTTTTCCCTTTGCCGCGGCCGCTTCAGCCTTGCCTTCGATCACTGCATCTGCCAGATACTGGGCGATTAGACCGATTGAGCGAATCGCATCGTCGTTTCCGGGTATGGGGTAGTCGACCTGATCCGGGTCGCAGTTGGTGTCCACAATAGCAACGGAAGGTATCTTTAGCTTAACAGCTTCGCGCACGGCGATATGCTCTTTGCGAATGTCAATGATGACCACCAAACCGGGAATTCCTCCCATATTGCGGATGCCGGTCAGCGTTCGCACCAAACGGGCGCGCTCTTTTTCGAGGAGCAACACCTCTTTTTTCTTGAGTTTGTCGTAGGTACCATCCGTGGCAATTCGGTCCAAGTGGTCCAAATGGCGGATGCTCTGGCGAATAGTGGGCCAGTTTGTCAGCATTCCACCCAACCAGCGTTCGGTAACATAGAACTGCTCGCAGCGTTCGGCTTCTTGACGAATGATATCAGCCGCTTGCTTTTTCGTACCTACGAATAGAATCGCCTTACCAGCACGAGCCGTCTCTCGAACAACCTGACAGGCGTCCTCGATTCTACTCACGGTCTTCTGCAAGTCTATGATGTGGATTTTGTTCCGCTCAGTAAAAATAAACTGCCGCATCTTGGGATTCCAGCGGCGAGTCTGGTGACCAAAATGGGTCCCAGCCTCAAGCAGATCGCGAATATTGATTTCAGCCATCTTTTCTACTCCTGTCGTGTTATGCCCCCGTCTTCATCGCCTATAAGCAGAATACCCGCAGGCAAAACCTGCGGGCACACTTCTGCACATATCCGAAGACGTGCGAATTTACAGCAAATAGTCTAGCGCTTGGAAAACTGGAACCGCTTTCGAGCACCAGCCAAACCATACTTCTTGCGCTCTTTTTCTCTCGCATCGCGGGTCAGAAAACCCGCTTTCTTCAACGTCGTACGCATTTCCGGATTAAACTTGATCAGCGCTCGAGCGATACCTAAACAGGCCGCTCCAGCCTGACCGCGAAGCCCACCACCACGGGTAGAAATATGAATGTCGAATTGGTCGCGCGTTTCCGTAAGGTCCAGCGGCTGCACGAGGATCATTTCAAGTGCCCCACGCCGCAGGTAATCATTAACGGCACGCCCGTTCATCATGATGTTGCCAGACCCCGGGCGCAAATACACGCGGGCAACGGACGTCTTGCGACGTCCAGTGGCTTCGTAACTTTCTCCAGGCATTAACCCTCTACCTCTCGTTGATGGTCAAGCAGTTTGTTTACTGTATATCCAGCGTCTGTGGCTGCTGGGCTTCATGCCGATGGTCAGGACCGGCATAAACGCGAAGTTTCTTAAGCAGTTGGCGTCCAAGGCGATTGTTGGGCAACATGCCCCAGACCGCCTTTTTAAGAATACGCTCGGGATGTTCATCCATCATCTGCTCATAGGTGGTCGTGCGCAGACCGCCGGGATACCCCGTATGCCGGTGATACACCTTCTTATCGGCTTTGGCCCCCGTAACGCGCACTTTGTCGATATTGACGACAACAACGTGATCTCCCATATCCATATGAGGAGCGTACGTGGGCTTGTGCTTACCCTTTAGCACCTGAGCAATCTGCGACGCCAATCGGCCAAGCACCTTGTCCGTGGCGTCGACAATGTGCCACTGATGCTCTATATCTCCGGCTTTAGGAGAAAAAGTTTTGTTACCCATGCTATCCATTCCGCAAAAGCACGCAGCCGCAGGCAACGCGCATTAGTACCTATATTCAGTAAGTCGTAAAAATTAAATGCGTTGCGTTTGCTTGTCAAGCCCTTAACCACCGACGAACGCATAGGAAACCGATCCCCAAGACAAACACACCCAAGAGGACTCGATTATACTGTTTGAGCAGATCGCTCACCTCAGTCCAATTTTGCCCGAGCAGTAAGCCGACATACAGTAAGAGTCCATTCCAGAACATCATACTCAGTGCCCCGGCAAAGAACACGCGCACAGTCGGCATAGTTCCAATGCCCGCAGAAATTGCTACCACTGAACGAACGCCGGTTAGAAAGCGATTGGCCAGAACAAGCCATAAACCATAGCGGGCGAGCCACGCCTCGGCTCGCTGCAGTCCCTCCGAGGTAAAGATACGCCCACCCCGGCCACTAAAGAACGATCTACCATAGCGCAACCCCATAAAAAACATAAACATAAACCCTGCTACACCACCGCCAACGGTCGCCGCGAATACGGGCAGGAGATCCCATACGCCCCTCCCCACCAGATAGGCGCTGAAAACAACGACGGTGTCACCGGGCACGGGCGGTATAACGTTTTCCAAAAATGCACAAACAAATAACAACCCGTATGCCCAGTATGGATTCATCGCTTCCAGCGTTCCTACGAGTTGGCCAAAAAACTCATCCATTGTCCTTACGTCCGCACCAGCGCCACTGCCTGGGATGCCATGCCCTCTTCCCGGCCGACAAAACCCAGGCGTTCCGTGGTCGTAGCCTTAACCGAAATAGCCGACTCCTCAATATGCAGAACAGACGCCAACTTGGTGCGTATCGCGGGAATGTGGGGCGCCAATTTCGGCTGCTGTGCCATGACTACAGCGTCTATATTCACAATGGAGACCTGCTGCTCTTCCAGCTTTTCACGCACGCGCTCCAACAGTATCAAACTGGACATATCCTTGTATTGCGTATCGGTGTCGGGGAAAAGCTGTCCAATATCTCCTCCTCCGATCGTTCCGAGCAGTGCATCGATGATCGCATGAGTCAATACATCCGCATCCGAGTGACCTTCAAGACCCAGATGGAAGGGAATTTCGATCCCGCCAAGGACGAGCAAGCGCCCTTCGACCAACCGATGAACGTCGTATCCCTGACCTACGCGTATTCCCGAATCGTCCATATCATTTTCCTCGGCCATATGCAGCGTTGCCCACGCCCAGTCAACAGGCGTAGTTAGCTTCTTGTTTTCCGCCTCGCCCGCTACAATCCGCACTGGCTCTCCCAGCATTTCAACGAGCATAGCATCGTCGGTCGCTGCGTCAACCTCTCTCTGCTCGTGGGCACGACACAAAAGCGAGCGGCGAAACCCTTGGGGAGTCTGAGCGGCCTGGAGCAGATTCCGGTTGGGCGTTTCTTCCACCCACTCATCTCGGATCGTCTTTATCGTATCCGCAACGGGCAGCGCTGGCAGCGCAGCGCCCCACCTATCGGCTGCCTCGACAACGCGCTCAATAAGGGACTCAGAAACAAAGGGACGCACGGCATCGTGCACCAAAATGAGCGTATCCTCGGCCTTCGTTTCTCCAAGGCCAGCCCGAACAGAGTCGGTGCGCTCACTTCCACCTGCAACCAGAGAACGCACTTTGGAAAAATCACCACCGCCAAGAACCGCTTGCTGACAGTAGGCCATATCGTCTGCTGCAACGACTATTACTACACCCGATATACATTCGGCCCTCTCAAAGGCCTGTAAAGTGTGCCAGAGGACGGGGCGTCCGCACAGTTCCATATACTGCTTGGGCACGTGTCCGCCCATCCGGACGCCTTTTCCTCCTGCAACGATTATCACCGTTGCGCACAGGGGTTTACTCATAGGACCATCATCGCATCACCGTAGCTGTAAAACCGGTATTTTTCACGCACGGCCTCAGCGTAGGCTTTCATCATGTTTTCATACCCCGCGAAAGCCGCTACGAGCATGAGCAACGTCGATTGGGGTAAATGGAAGTTTGTGACCAAAACATCTACCGCACCAAATTCGTAGGGAGGATATATGAATGCTTCCGTCCAACCCGATAGATCGCGCACGGTCCCCCTCTCGTCAACCGCAGTTTCCAACGCGCGCACGGAGGTGGTCCCCACGGCGATAGCGCGGCCTCCTGCCTCGCGCCGTTTATTAATTTCTTCCGCTGCTGAAGAGGAGACTTCATAGTATTCAGCTTCGATCCGATGCAAACGGGGATCTTCAGACCGCACCGGCTCAAACGTGCCCGGCCCTACGTGTAAAAGAATCGGCTGAATGCCGGTACCGGCCCGTCTTATATCCTGCATCAAGACGTCGGTAAAATGCAGACCTGCCGTGGGCGCTGCAATCGCTCCCTGCTGACGCGCAAAAACGGTCTGATATCGTTCTTCGTCCTCTGCAGTGGGAGAACGACGGATGTACGGCGGCAGTGGAATTTCGCCAATTTCATTTAGAATGGATAAGACATCTTCGGCATCAAAGGCGAGTTCAATCCGCCCGTCTTTGCTACGGGCAGTGACTTCGGCTTTTAGCACTCCGTCGCTAAAAGCCAATGCCCGGCCCACCTGAAGCGCACGCGCAGGCTTGCCCATAGCCACCCAACGGCCCTGTGCCGCCGGCTTAATGAGCAAGACTTCTACCTTGCCCCCCGTATCAGATCGCACGCCGAACAGACGAGCAGGAAACACCCGCGTTTCGTTTACGACAAGCACGTCCGCGGGACGTATCATTGTTGTTATGTCGGAAAAGCGCAAGTGATGGATCTGCCCGTCACTGCGGTCGAGAACGAGCAAACGAGACTGATCCCGCCGCGTTACGGGATCTTGCGCAATCAGTTCTTCTGGAAGATGAAAGTCGTAATCAGATAGATTCATGGGGAGAAGGAGAATACGCCTCGTCATCCCATTCGTCAAGATAGAGCGATGGATGGTGCCAACATTTCAGCATGCACCATCCCTTTAAACGCAGGAAATATCTCGGGTGTGCTAAAGAAGGGAAAGAGCGGAGACCGCACTTACATTAGCCTGCGCCAACATTGCGGTGCTGCTTTGCACGAGAATCTGTGCTCGACTCAGCGCAGTAACCTCATTGGCGACGTCCGCGTCGCGAATAGTGGCCTCCGATGCCTGTATATTCTCGAGCTCATTCTCACTGTAGGCGATGGTATAAGAGAGCCGGTTCTGAGCCGCACCGAGCTGTCCCCTCTCATTTGAGAGCCGCGCTATCGCACTATCAATCTGCGATAGGGCCTGTCTGGCGCTTCCCTGCGTCTCCATAGAGACCTCATCAAGGTTGAGTATATCACCGGTCGAACGAAGATCTCGAATCCCTACTTCAATGCGATTTACGGCCCGGTCGGTCGGACCTACCTGAAATACGCCACCTGTGCCTTGTTCAATAACGATCGATTGACCGTTTAAATCGCCCTCTGCGTAACTGCCCGTAGCATTAGAAGCGCCAGAACCGGCGAGCGAAACCTGAATCCCCAACCGATCAAAATTAGCGACAACCGTTGCACCTGTTGCAACCGATCCACTATCCAGTTTCATGGCCACATTAATCGTTTGGGTTACAGTCCCATTTCCCAACGTGAGTTGGCTATCACCAGCAGTGTCTTCGAATGTATAGGTGCCCGCATCTGCCGATGAGAGTAGAACGCCCTTCACACCGGAAGTGTTGCTCGCCGTCACCGCCGTGGAGAGACTCTCCGATACCCGATTACCAAATCCGACGAGTAGGGACTGGTTATTATACGTCGTAGATTCTGCGATGCGATCAATCTCAGTCCGCAGGGAAGCGAATTCGGCGACCATGGCTTCGCGGTTGTTGTTGTTGAGCGTGCTACTGGAAGACTGCACGGCCAACTCTCGCATTCTAATAAGGATATTGCTCACTTCCTGCAGGGAACCTTCCGCTACCTGAATGAGGTTTGCCGCATGCTCGGCGTTCTGCACATTCTGGCTCAGACCGGAGATCTGCCCTCTCATACCTTCGGAGATTACTAAACCTGAAGCGTCATCTGCAGCTCGATTTACTCGCAGACCGGAGGAAAGCCGCTCTAATTCGCGCCCCACAGAGCCCAAATTACGCTTTACGACTCTTTGCGCGTTGATCGCTTTGATATTGCTGTTAACTCTGAGTGCCATGACCACAACCCTCCACGCAGCCTACAACTCTACATGTTATTGTTTTTAATCAATTTAACAAGGACTAGTTATTCTAAAACTAATGGAGCTATTATTTAAGCCGCATAGGCCCTACTCCTTTTATCGGCCGTAAAGCAACACTACTTTAATGGATATCCAGGTTTTTTTTAAAAAAAGTTGGAGAGGAATTACGCACAACCGATAATTATCATGTAGTATCAGGTTATGTGAGGTCGAAGGTCTGAGAACAAGGAGGTTCGATAATGGCCCTTAGTTTCAATAGCAACATCTCTGCTATAAATACATCCAATATACTCGGGCAGGTTGAAAGAGACAGCCAAGACCGGCGAGCGCGTCTATCCTCTGGCATGGCTATAAACTCATCGCGCGAGAGCGCTGCACGCCTCTCCATGTCGGAAGGTATGCGAGCTGAATTAGGTGGATTAACGCAGGGAGCCCGCAATGCGGAAAACGCCCTTGATCTACTGCGCACGGCTGAGGGAGGCATGAACGAGATTAGCGCTATGGTGATCCGCATGCGCGAGCTAGCCGTCCAATCTTCATCTGCAACG
Source organism: uncultured bacterium (assembly GCA_937942165.1). GTDB lineage: Bacteria > Latescibacterota > UBA2968 > UBA8231 > UBA8231. The sequence goes on from CALDFW010000017.1 coordinate 50,796, forward strand.
CTCAACGACAGAAACCGGGAAGCGATTGAGGCCGAATTCAATCAGCTGAAGGGTGAGATAGATCGCATGGTGCGCGTAGCCAGCTATAATGACCAGACCGTCTTGAGCGGCTTCGGCAACGCGGTGAATAAAGATACTTCCACCGCCCTGACCGACGCGGACGCAACGGGCGTTCGCTACATCAAACTGACTGGAGCGCCTGAGGGCACCTATACGTTTATAGACAACCCAGATGATAATGAGATTACGCTTGGCAACGGCGTAATAACCCAGACAGTTAACCTAGGATCTCGCACCGTTGATGGACAGGTCGCCGAAGGAACTACGCAGTCCGTTAATTTTGACAGCCTGGGCATAGAAGTTATCCTGTCCGGTGAAGGCGTACAGGATGCCGCAGGTGCTTATACCGACGGAGAGTTAAGCGGTAAAACAATCCAAGTAGATGACATAGGCGGAAGTTTCCAGCTGGGCAGTGATGCCGTACCGGCAGATCGATTGGATTATGAAATTGCCGACTTACAGACCGATGGCCCCATACTCAACCTAACCAACGTGAGCCTGGGAACGGTTGACGGGGCTCGATCTGCCCTCACCCGATTGGAAGAGACCATTGGCCGCGTCAGCAAAGTGCGAGGAGACATGGGAGCCGTTATCAATCGACTGACGCGCACCCTAGATTACACAACGGGGTCTATCGAACGCATTACCGCCTCTGAGTCTACGGTGCGCGACGTTGATTACGCTTGGGAAACAGCACAGTTAGCGAGAAATGAGATTATTCGCCAAGCCTCTGTAGCGACGCTTTCCAAGACCAATATTTCGGCCAATCTAGCCGTTAGCCTTCTGCAATAAACTAAATGAAACGGATTGAGCCCGCGGTATTATCAGTGCCGAGACATTGAACGACTATTAGCCCGAATAGCTCCTGTACTTGAAGATGGTCCAGAGGATTTTGTGCCCTGCCCGCACAGATCCACTGAGCGTACCGCTAATTTTTGAAATGCCAATCCGTTTTCGATAACGAACGGGGACTTCCGTACAGCGCATCTCTAATCGCGCGGCTTTAACCTGCATTTCCACCGTCCAGCCGAAGTCTCTATCGCACATCTCCAGCCGCTTGAGCGCTTTATGATCTATCGCACGAAAAGGGCCCAAGTCGGTGAAAGAGACACCGAACAGCCAGCGTATAAGCCGCGTTGAAAGCCAATTGCCAAAGCGTGCCTGTGGTAGTAGGGCTCCCTTCTCACGCTGTCCAAGGACGCGCGATCCAACCACCAAATCGGCGGCGCCGGATACTATGGGCTCGTACAATGCAGGCATTTCTTCTGGAAAGTCGCTGTAATCGCCATCCAAAAAGACAACGATATCGGTATCGGAAAGCGCACTGAGCCCCCTGAGACAGGCCTGTCCATACCCCCTGGTCGGTTCGTGGACGACAACGGCCCCCCGAAGCTGTGCAATCGCCGCAGTTGCATCGGTAGAACCGTTGTCGACGACGATGACTTCGGAAACGGTGTTGGGTATTTCGTCGATCACGCGACCAATGGCGCGCTCTTCGTTGAACGCCGGTATGATGACGGATATCTTGGGAGCGGCCATGAGGCTAACTAGGCCTGCTACAGATTATTCTCCAACCACAAAAAGAGAAGGTCCTTAGCCTCGGGGACCTCGTTGATGAGGTCAATCCCATGCGCGGCTGAATTTTGAAATATGCGAAGTGACGTGGGTTGAGCAGTTACCGCTTCTAAGTTTCGAGCAAAATCAGCGTAGCTGAGCACGATATCGGGACCTTCCAACTGGTCCATCGCCCCCACTAAGTAAAGAATGGACCGAGGCGCAAAAGGAGAAATGCCCTGCCCTATTATGAGAGGACTCAGGGAGGATGCCTCCCAAAGCCCCGGCGAGAGCGTCACGCTTGTTTTTATTTGCTCGGTGAAGACACCTGAACTCACAAATGCTACGTTGCCACCCGACCCATCGCCGATCACAGCGATGCGATTGGGATCCACCGCGCGCTGTCCCAACAGCCAGTTCAGCGTGGCGTATACGTCGAGCACGCTGTTTTCCAGGTCTTCAATAAGCAGCACCTGACGATTGTCCGGAAGCGGCGTCTGACCGTGCCCGCGCATGTCTACAGCGACAACGGCATACCCGCGCTCGAGTAACTCGATAAACAAGTCGGTTGTTGTTAACCACACCTGCTTATCTCCGCCCAGGTCGTGCAGCAAGATGACCGTAGGAACGCGCTCGGCGGACGCCGAGGCTCCGAAAAGCGCGCTAATCGGCACTCCGTCATTGGAGAGGAAGGTAATTTCATTGATGGGGTATACTCGTCCCGGGCCTTTGGATACCTCCGGGCCGGTGATACGAACGCCATCTTCATCTGAATCACTGCATCCGGTGAGAGCAAACACCCCCAAAACCAGACATAGCTGCAGCAAATTTCTCATCTTCAACTCCTCGCTAGCGCAGGAGGCCTAAAAAGAAGCGCTGCACGGCGACGGACAGCGCTCAGACCTTCCGATCTGCACGTTGGCTAGTTTGACCTAAGTGACTGTGAAAAATAAACAAACGGCCTATTGAATGTCAACCAAAGTGCTTGACGATTCGATTAGACCACGCTATCCTCTCTCCCTCATGATAAAGCTGACTAATGCGAGTTTTCACTTTGCCGATATCCCCGTTTTAAGGTCGATTGATTTACAGATCCATCCGGGCGAATTCACGGCAATCATGGGAGCAAATGGGTCGGGTAAGACCACGCTAGCTCGCTGTCTAAACGGCTTACTCATACCGCAAACAGGTTCCGTTTGCATTGACGGCAAAACTACGACCGATCCGGGTTGTCTGCCCTCTATTCGACGCACTGTCGGTATGGTTTTTCAGAACCCAGATGACCAGTTGGCCACGACAACGGTTGAAAGCGAGCTGGCATTTGGCTTAGAGAATACGGCCGTTGCCGCGGATGAAATGCACCAACGCGTTGACCAGACGCTCGCCGATTTTGGACTCGAGTCCTATAGAAACGCTGCTCCGCATCACTTATCAGGCGGGGAAAAGCAGCGCCTTGCTATAGCAGCCGCTCTGATCATGCGCCCGCGCTATCTGGTCCTAGACGAGCCTACCGCACTACTCGACCCCCAGCATCGCCGGCAGGTAATTGAACTGCTTCATACCCTTCGAGAACAGCATGGTGTGGCAACCATACTCGTCACGCACGTCCCGGAGGAAGCCGTGACCTCAAACCGAATCATCGCGCTAGAGGCTGGAAAAATCTGTCTCGACGGGTCACCATCCGACGTGTTCGCTGACGTGGAACGCCTGCAACACTCAGGACTCAAAGTTCCTTTTGCTCGCCAACTCAGCGCCGCCTGCCACCCGCCTTTAACGGCGGTGACCGAACAAGAATTCGCGTCTCAATGGGGCACTCGCCCTTTGATCCCACTCTCTCCCCCTCTTGAAGGGCCTGCCGAAACCAGCCGTACAATCCTGGAAACCCAAACCCTCTCTCACGTCTACGGCGCCGGACTCCCCCATGAGAAAGAGGGCCTCACTCAAGTGTCTGTTCAGTTTACTCCGGGCAGTATTCATGCGATTATTGGCGCCAGTGGCTCGGGCAAGACGACGTTTGCGCAGCATCTAAACGGCCTGCTTAAACCTAGCCATGGGCACGTCTTATTAGACGGCGAAGATCTTCAATCCCAACCGCAGCTTCGAGTCCATCAGCGAGTGGGCATTGTTTTTCAATTCCCCGAATCACAGCTTTTTGCTGAGACAGTTCAACAAGACGTCGCTTTTGGCCCCAGCAATGCGGGGTTTTCAGGAAAACGCGTCAAAGAGCTCGTAGAGCAGGCGCTGTCACAGGTCGGCTTGCCCTTGAAAAACTTTGGCTCGCGACCGCCACTTAGCCTGAGCGGGGGAGAAAAGCGGCGCGTTGCTCTGGCTGGCGTCCTCGCTATGGATCCCGACGTTCTCGTGCTCGACGAACCCACAGCAGGCCTCGATCCAAGCGCCACCGAATCCCTCTGCCGCCTCTTAAGGCAACTGGCTGGGCGGGGAAAAGCAATCGTTCTCATTACGCACGACATGGATCTGGTAGCCCTGTTGGCCGATAATACGACAATTCTCAGCGCTGGCAAGGTCGTCCTACAGGGGCCTAAGCGCAGCACCCTGACTCATCCCGACCTTGTAGCACAAACTAATCTACTTCCCCCTGCGGCCACGCAGCTTGCGCTCCGGCTTGGCATACAGGGCGTGAGCAGTTTAGACCTCCCGCTCACGCTTGACGAACTGCGATCCATGCTGGGGTGACAACTCCCTCTTACGGACGAAATGCATCCGGCCAATGCTCCACGTTTTCCACTCCATCCAAATTGACAACAACAACGTCAAAGCGATATAAACCGCCTTTCTGACCCTGCCGAATATAGTGCCTAGCCGCCTTGACAATGCGCGCTTGCTTCACTCTATCCACCCGCTCTTCCGGGCGATACCCATCCCCTTGCTGACTCGTCTTTACTTCTACGAACACACATTCTTCGTCTTTCCGAACAATCAGATCTATTTCTCCCCCCCCACCGCGATACCTTCGCTCTAGCACCTGGTATCCAGCTTCGAGAAGAAAGGCCTCGGCGCGCGTTTCCCCCATCCGTCCCACATCTTCCAAGGCGGCCAGTCGTTTGCGATATAGCGCTCTGAGTGCGCGCAATTCCTCTTCGGGCAGATCTTCCGTCGCTTCTTTTATAAAGCGAGCCATCCGCTCCAATTCCGCTGGCGAATCAGCGGCCTCCAAACCATCGGCAAAGCTCGCATAAGCCGCTGAACGACTGGGGCCAAGCAGTTCCGCTACCGGGGCAAAGCTGCGCCGATGTAAAGCACAGGGACCGTTTAAGCGCAGCGCCGCCATATGATCTGGACTACCGTATCCCTTGTGACCCGCAAATCCGTAGTCTGGGTAGGTTTCGTCAGCCTCGACCATCAAACGGTCTCGATAAACCTTGGCTAGCACCGAAGCAGCGGCAATTGACAGGGATCGCGCATCTCCGTCCACTAGGGCTGTTTCTTCTAGTGAACTACCTGGTCGTATATGACCATCCACCAAAACGTGCTGTGGCACGACCTCTAGTCCACCAATGGCTTCTCTCATCGCCTTCAAGGACGCCTGCAAAATATTGAGTTGATCGATTTCCGGCGCATCAACTTTCGCAATGGAAGTCGAAATAGCCTGAGCGATAATGGCATCGTATAAGACTTCTCGTTTGCGTGCAGAAAGCTTTTTTGAATCGTCCAATCCGGGTAGATCTGCATCGGCAGGCAGCACTACGGCGGCGGCTACAACCGGACCAGCCAAACAACCCCGCCCCGCTTCATCCACACCAGCCACCCGCTGAACTCCGCGTCCCCAAAGCCGCTGCTCAAACTGCAAGAGCTCTTTTCTTCGGGCCTCTTCCGCACGCTGTCGTGCCCACTGCTTGCGCGCCTGCACGGCTAAGCGCCGAACGCCGACGCGCGAATCTTTCTCTAGGAGAGCCCATTCGGGGGCCTCTTCACTCCAGTCGACAGAAAGATCACGTATCTGAGCAACTGTCATATTTTCCAATTCGGCGGAACGCAACTCAACGCCGTCAGTCTCTTCTATTGACACGAATCACTAGCCTCATATATTTCGGCTAAACACGCCGAATACACATGTGGGAGTTGGAATTATGAAAATCAATTTAGTGTTCTGCACAGTACTAGCCCTGCTGGCAAGCGTATTCCCAGCCGCGGCTCAGACCGGCTCAACCGAGCGCGCCGACACGCGTGTATATCTGGCCGATGGCACGCTCGTAGAAGGCACAATGGTCGAGAAAGGTGCCGAGTTGATCATCATGCGCGTCGAGCAAAAGGTCTTCACCTTTGATCGGACCGAAATAGATAAGATTGTCACGCTTGAATCCCTGGGCGGCGGTGCTAAAACCATCACCGTTACGGAGTTTCCCTACATCAGCTTCATGGGCGGCGCCGTGGCATTCGGACTGCTCTCTTGGCTTCAGTTTGATCGCGCTTCTGACAACGAACAGGAAGCGAAGCTCAACAGGGTTCACCAGCAACTTTCCCGCGCGCAAAAGCTCGAGGATAAGGCGTCTCGCGCTCGCATTTACGGCTGGTCAACTGCGATTTTCTCTGCGGGTAGTCTGGGCGTTTCACTCATCCCTCGCAAAGCAACTCGACGCGTCTTTCCCGAACTGGGCGCAAGCAGTGACGGCGATCCCATGCTGCGCGTTAAATACACGTTCTAACGCTTACGACGGCGCAGCAGCTGAAGCTGCTGTTCCAAGACTTCAATTTTTTGGGTCTGAAGGCGAACCAGTTCGGCGTACACCTTTGCGCGGTCATCCTGAGCTTCTAACGCTTGACGAAACGCATCGACCTGTCCCAATAGACCATCCATGAGCGCATCTTCGTCCGCCGGATCTCTCGAAGTAGCAAAAGCCGCGGCGCTTGCTCGGAGAGCGCTGCGCTTTTCCTCTATCTGACGTTCGAGGGCCTTCTCCTCACCACCTCCGTTAGACACCTGCTGCGGCCGAGCCTTTTCTACGGCCCGCGCAAACTTGGAGCGCGGCGTTTCAACAGTAGTTCCCTCTTTTTTCCTTCGAAGGGCGCGCACAATCAAAAGCGCAAAACCAAGACAAAGAACCGCTGCCACTCCTGCGACTACCGCCCAGATCCACGCCTCAGATTCTTCTCCCTGCGCCTGCTCGACCTCTCTATCGGAAGGCTGAATCCACGCTTCTCCTCGCGCGAGTGCATCGTACTTAGCAGCACTGTCCGGCAAGCCAACGGCCCTGTACATCTCAGCCAGTTCTCGATGCCCCTCTCCCTGTGCCACTGCGCGGTAAAGCTTCTCTATGCCGGCGTCGTATTGACCCAATTCGCGGTGGGCTCGCGCCGCATGCAACAAAGCCCGTAAGTGACCCGCGTCATCGACTAAAACCTGCTCAAAAGCCACAAGCGCGCCCGCGTAATCGCCATCTCCTTCCCGCTGTAACCCTTCTGCGTACGGATTGAGAATGCTGCCCTCAGGCAAAGGCTCGCTTACCGCATCTTGCTCATCAAGAGCTACCGTGTCTTCCCGCACTACTGCGACAATCTGCGCCTCTTTTTCGCTTGGCTCTCCGTCGTTGGAGTCTATTATTTCCAGCGGTTTGACCAGCTCTCTCCAAATCCAACCGCGCTCCCCGCTCAGCATCTCCACTTCAAACCAACGTCCTGCGCGCCCAATTAGAGCCAGTTCGCTCCCCTGCTCTACAATTGCTGCCGTCGGGGCCTCCGTTGACCCCGATGTCCGCACGCGCACTCGCTCTCCTGTGACGGTCCAGATTTCTCTAACTAGGTTGCTGTGTAACCAGCCCAGTCTTCCATCAGGTAGACGAATCTGATTCCACTCGTCTTTTTGCGCGACGCGCTCTACCCGTTTACCCTCTTGCAAGACGGCAATACGCACGGACTGCACCGTCGCGTCCGCACGAATATTTACCTGTGGTCTATCCACCTCAAGAACGGGTCCAGCAGCCAGGGTAGCATGTGCCCAAAGAGAAAGTGAAATCAGCGCACCCTTAAGCACAGTCGGCTCCTCTAAGGTGGTGCACCACAGCGCGCAGACCCAAGATGTAGCTGTACAGAGAAAACCCCGCTATCTGGCCGAGGCAAACTGGAGCAATCACGGAGTGATGTCGAAAAGACTCGCGAGCGTGTACGTTGGAAAGGTGCACCTCTACACAGGGAAGCCCTATTCCCGAAATCGCGTCGCGCAAAGCAATGCTGTAATGAGTTAAGGCTCCGGGATTAATCACCACACCCTGCCGACTTTCTCGGGCCGCGTGCAGGGCATCGACCAGTTCACCTTCGATATTCGACTGGAAACAGTCCACCTCCACGCCCAGGGATTTGGCTTCCCGCCTCACCATTTCGTCAACGTCTGCCAGGGTTTCTTTGCCGTAGACCTCCGGCTCTCTCACGCCTAGTAAGTTTAAATTCGGTCCGTGTAAGACCTGAATACTAATCCCCATATTACTCCTTTTCGCAGCGGATGAGTTGTCCGTATTCGCGCAGTAAGAGCCCCGCTAGCACCACGCTTGCCGTATCGGCCCGCAGCACGCGTTCTCCCCAACCAAAAACGCGCACCCCTCGCTCTCGAGCAAAGGCAATCTCTCCCGATGAAAAGCCGCCTTCTGGTCCAATTAACAGTCCAACGGATGCACCTACTGAGATGTTATCATTCGACCAGGGTTGGGTCTCCTCCCCGCCCAAAGCGCCCATATACACGGCATCGCATGTGGTTACAAGGCGTTCTACGACCTCCGCAAACGCAGCCGGTTGTTGGATATCTGGAAAGCGGCTGCGCCCACACTGCTTTACGGCAGCCCGCACCAACCGATGCCATCGCTCGATTTTAGACGCCGATTTAGTGCGCGCGACCCCCCGTTCACTTTCGACAGGCCATATCGCTGAAACGCCCACTTCAGTCGTTTTCTCTAGGACAACGTCAAATCGCTGACCTTTCAACAGCGCCGGAGCGAGTACCAATTGGATGGGGCCTTCCCCGACCTCAACGCCGTGCTCAACAATCTCTCCTAGGGCCTGTTCTCGCTCAATTTCCAACAGGCGGACCCTATAAAAATGCCCCTCGCCGTCAACGACATCGATCAAGTCGTCTACGGTTTGACGACGGACTTTGTGCAAATGATGAGCCTCATCGCCGCGCAAAACAAGGCGATCGCCCAAAACGTCTTCACTCGCGACCCAGAAAGAGGCCATCAGCTACCGCGCCGGGCTATAATACCGACCCACTCATTCTTGGCTAAAACTTCGACCAAATCAAACCCGTAGCGGGAGAGTTCCGCGCAGAAATCTTTCTCTTCGCGGGCCAAAATTCCAGAAAATATGACGGGGTGACCAACGGATAAACGATCGCGGATTGAAGCTAAAATCGGCAACAATATTCGACTTTGGATATTGGCGACAATCAGATCGAATTCGGCTCCTTCTGCGCAGTCATTAATACGCCCAACGCGCACATCGACGCGATCATTCTCCACGTGGTTCCGCTTCATGTTTTCGCAGGCATTTTCGACGGCCGCAGGATCTACGTCTAACGATGTGACGTGCTCGGCACCCCACCCAGCAGCTGCAATTGAAAGCACGCCACTCCCCGTCCCTAAATCCAACACGCGGTATCCCTGTTCCATATACTGTTCCAGGGCTTGCAGACAAAGCTGCGTCGACTCGTGTCCTCCAGTGCCAAAAGCCATTTTCGGATCAATGGTGATGGCCATGCCGTCTCCTGCGTCAACCGGAATCCAAGAGGGATGTATAACCACGTTTGGCGTGGCCCAAATCGGGCGGAAGAAGCGACGCCATTCGGCTTCCCAGTCTTCCTCTTCTTGCATAGCTCGGTCTATTTTGACGTCGCTCAAAGACTGCAATTCGGCATACGAACGGAGCTCTTCTTCAATATGCGCTAAATCCAACGCCTCCGGGAAGTAAACGGTCAATCGCACATGGGGTTCCCTATCATCGGTTTCCAAACCGCAGCTGCCCAGAGAAAAACACAGCGCGCTGAACACCTCGGAACACTCCATGGAGGTCTGTATCGTAAGGATATGCCAATTGCGTGTCATAATTGGTGCAAAGATAGGGTATCAGAAGGAAGTGTAGCAAGCCACGAGGAGGTATAGTTATACCTTGACGGACGACCCAAGCACAGACCGATCGCATTTGTGTCGGCTTCCAAGGCAGGAACCCTTCGAAATCGTTGGGGCCAACGCTTTCGAATCGCCAGACGTCCGACTAGTCGCCGGGAGCGAGATCGCGCAATCCCTCTACGAGGCCCGTGCACAGAGGCGTGAACAGCGGCTCGTATTGAGCATCGAGAGCCGCGGGGTGGCCCTGGTCTCCCCCGGCGCGAATGGCCTCAATAAGGGGAACTTCTCCAAGAAAGGGCACCCCCTGACGATCTGCGGCTGCCCGTCCTCCTCCACGACCAAACACCTCGTGTCGCTTGTCACAGTTGGGACACAGGTAATAGCTCATGTTCTCCACCACGCCCAGCACGTCCACTTCTACCTTATCAAACATAGCCATACCGCGCTCAACGTCTTCTAATGCAACGCTCTGTGGTGTTGTGACTATGACCGCACCTGACAGGGCAATGGTCTGACTCAGCGTTAAAGGCACGTCTCCGGTGCCCGGAGGCAAATCCACCAACAGGTAATCTAACGCACCCCATTCTACCTGGTTTAAAAACTGCTGTAACGCTCGAGCTAGCAGTGGTCCACGCCATATTACCGGAGCCTCTCTGCCGGCAATAAAACCGATCGACATAAGGTTTATTCCGTGTGCTTTCACGGGTATGAGACGGTCGTCTTCAGATAGTACGGGTTCGTCGGAAACACCTGTCATTAGGGGTATACTCGGCCCGTATATATCCGCATCTAGTAGGCCAACTGCTGCACCTTGAGCAGCTAATCGCGTGGCCAAATTAACGCTCAGCGTCGACTTGCCCACACCGCCTTTTGCGCTGGCTATAGCCACCACATTGCGCACTTGAGCTAAGGGACCTTCAGAAAAGAGCGTCCTCGGCACCTGCGCGACTTCTTTCTTTCTTCTAAAGAGTGGCATATAGACTAGCCGAAGGCTTTGCGGATGCGATCAAAGAAACTGTCTCCTTCGGAGCGAACGCGCTCTTCCTCCAATTTGGATAGTGCTTCAAAGACTTCTCGCTCCTCTCGACTTAATTCCTGGGGCGTCCACAGAAGGACTTGGACGAGCTGATCTCCGACACCCCTTCCATTCACGTCGGGTATCCCCTTGCGTGCCATGCGAAATACGCGACCGGCCTGCGTGCCGGCTGGCACCTTGAGCACGGCCTGTCCCTGAAGAGTTGGCACTTCAATTTCGCTCCCCAGAGCGGCCTGTGAAAAACTGACGGGAAGCTGCAAAATAACGTCGTCACCATCGCGCGTAAACTGCGCGTGCTCTTTCTCTTCTATAAATACGAGACAGTCTCCCGAAGGCCCCCCTCGAGGGCCCGCTTCGCCCTGACCGCG